>JANMDH010000467.1:0-9770 GCA_031376195.1 Gemmobacter sp.
GTCTGGCGAGCAGCCCAATTTACCCGCGATCGCCGTCAGAGCGGCAGCTTCACTCTGATACTCATCGCGGTGTTCCATCGCCAGACGCACCGCGCGTTCGCGGAACTCGGGTGAATAGGGCTTCGCGGTCTTCTTCCTTGATGTCTGTTCCATAAGGGGCAATTCTCCGAGAGTTTTGCCCTCCGGTAAACTCGGGGCGGTTCAATGTGCCGGCCGTGCTGCGGCTCATGAAGGCGCTGAGCTTTGCCGGCAGGGACGATCCCGAATATTGGGAGAACTTCTAAGCTTGTTTTTCTACCCCCTGTTCGAGTGGATTTGGCAAGTGTAAATCCCATGGCCCAGGTCAGATATCCCGATGAAATGCGCATCGTACCGATCGGCTTGATCGCAAACCGGCAACCAGTCAGGAGTGACGGATGACAGGCAAGGCGCGGCGCCTGCGCGTATTTGCATATCGTTTTGGTATCCAGACGGCCGACTATCCTGATGGGCCTGAAGGCCGTTCAAGTCCTCATACGCCTCCTCGAACCTGTCATCCGAAAGTGATGGCTTTTCAGATTTCGCAGGCAGGCAGGTTCAGGCAAACACACCCCTTTTTGGTTGATTATTTTATAAATGCGGGTTGCGGGATGATCGGGCACGTTCAATGAAAGTCCCGCGATTTCGGGATGACACGGACGTCACGCGGATGGCGGTGTGTTCCGTTTGGCGGGGGCTTGCGCACTTCGTCCGCACGGGCAAGCGGTACCTCCATCGGGTCATTCGACAAACGGTCCAGGGCATCACTGCGGTCGGCCAGACGGTTTGCCACAACGTGAGTAACATCCGCATCACGTTGCAGAACACCGTGCACATCGATCAGACGGGATTGCATGATGACGCGGCGAAACGCCTCGAACACGGTTGGCCAGACGACAAGATTGGCGACGCCGGTTTCATCTTCCAGCGTGATGAAGCAGACGCCTTTGGCGCTGCCGGGGCGCTGCCGGATCAGGACGATGCCGGCCAGGGAAATCAGCTGTCGGTTGCGTACCCGGGTCAGATCACCCGCTGCAGTATAGCCCTGCCGCGCCATACTTTTGCGCAGGAAGGCCATCGGATGCGCCTTTAAAGACAGGCGCAAGGTCTGATAATCAGCGACGACATGTTCGCAGATCGGCATCTGCGGCAGGGTGAACTGTGCCTCATGTCCTTCATCGCGGGCTTCCGAAAACAGGGGCAGATCGGGGGTATCCCGTAGTGCCCGCGCATCCCATAGCGCCTGCCTGCGATCCAGTGAAATGGACCTGAAAGCATCCGCAGCAGCCAGTTTGCGCAGGGTGCCGACATCAATCCCTGCGCGGGACTTGAGGTCTTGCAGATCGGTGAAAGGCGTATTGCGGGCGTTAATCATCCGTGTGGCCATGGTCTGAGATATCCCATCCATTTGGCGCAACCCCAAACGAACCGCGAACCGCGACAGCCCTGTGGGTTGCAGGGTATTGTCCCAATCACTGTAATTTACATCGGGGGCATGAACAGTCACCGCGTGTTCGCGTGCATCGCGCACGATCTGGGCAGGCGCATAAAACCCCATTGGTTGGGAGTTCAGAAGGGCGGCACAAAAGACATCAGGATAATGCAGTTTGATCCAACTGGAGATATAGACCAGCAAGGCAAAGCTGGCGGCGTGGCTTTCGGGAAAGCCATATTCGCCAAAACCTTTGATCTGGTCAAAACAACGTTGGGCAAATGCGGCATTGTAGCCGCGCGTGATCATGCGACCGACCATCTTTTGCTGGAGCTTTTCAATCGTGCCGCGGGACCGGAAGGTCGCCATGGCCTTGCGCAATTCGTTCGCCTCGGCCGGGCTGAACTTGGCGGCGTCAATCGCGATCTTCATCGCCTGTTCCTGAAAAATCGGAACACCCAAGGTGCGGCCCAGAATTTTTTTCAACTCGTCCGGGTCATGTTCGGGGCCGGGCGATGGGTATTCTACAGTTTCCTTGCCGCTGCGGCGGCGCAGATAGGGATGCACCATATCGCCCTGAATGGGGCCGGGTCGAACAATCGCCACCTGAATCACCAGATCATAGAAGGCGCGGGGTTTAAGGCGCGGCAGCATGTTCATCTGCGCGCGGCTTTCAACCTGAAACGTGCCTAGACTGTCACCCTTGCAAAGCATTTCATAAACGGCTGGGTCTTCCTTGGGCACAGTGGCGAGATCAAACCGTTTGCCGTAATGCGCGTCGATCATGTCAAAGGCCTTGCGGATGCAACTGAGCATCCCAAGGGCCAGCACATCGACCTTCAGGATGCGCAATTCGTCAATATCGTCCTTGTCCCATTCGATAAAGCTGCGGTCGGGCATGGCACCGTTACCGATGGGAACGGTCTGGGTTAGGGGCGTTTCGGTCAGGATGAAGCCGCCTACATGTTGCGACAGATGCCGGGGCATGCCGATCATCTGATCGGCCAGCCGGATGGTGCGCGCCATCAGGGGGTCGTTCAGATCAAGCCCCGCCTCGGCGGCCTCTTTCGCTCCGACGTCGCGGCCCCAACTGCCCCAGATGGTCTTGGCAAGGGCGGCGGTCACATCCTCGGACAGGCCCATCACCTTGCCCACCTCACGGATCGCCAAGCGGGGGCGGTAATGGATCACGGTGGCGCAAAGGCCCGCCCGGTGGCGACCGTATTTCTGATAGATATGCTGGATCACCTCTTCGCGGCGTTCGTGTTCAAAATCAACGTCGATATCGGGGGGTTCTTTCCGTTCCTCGCTGATGAACCGCTCGAACAGCAGATCGTGTTTCGATGGATCAACCGCCGTGATCCCCAGCATGTAACACACCGCCGAATTGGCCGCCGATCCGCGCCCCTGACACAGGATCGGGGGCGACACGTCATTTCGGGCGAACTGGATGATGTCGTGAACGGTAAGAAAATACTGGGCGATGTCCAGTTTCGCGATCATCGCGAGTTCTTTGTGCAGCACGACGCGGGTCTTGTCAGGCAGGCCGTCCGGATAACGCCAGATCGCGCCCTGCCACGTCAATTCTTCCAGATAACCTTGGGGTGTGCGGCCTGCGGGCATACTTTCCTGCGGGTATTCATAGGACAGTTCGCGTAGATCAAAGGTGCAGGCATCGGCCACGTCCCGCGTGGCGGCAATGGCATGGGGCCACTGCGCAAAAAGCTGCATCATCTGGTCTGGGGATTTCAGGTGCCGCTCGGCATTGGCGTCCAGCAGAAAACCCGCGCGGGCAATCGTTGTCTTGTGCAGGATGCAGGTCATCACATCCTGCAGGGGGCGGCGGTCTGGGGCGTGATAGTGCACGTCATTGGTGGCCAGGATCGAGAGGCCCTGCGCGCGCGCCAGTTTATCCAAATGGTTGATCCGCGCCCGGTCATTGCCGCGATACAGATGGCTTGCCGCGATGTGGCGCAGCGTTGGCAAGGCGCGGGTCAGGCAGCGCAGGTCAGCGGCGAAAGAGTGAATGTTGGCGGGCGGAAGGGCGATCAGCTGCACACCTGTCGCATGGGCGGCCAGATCGTCCAGCGTGATGTCACAGACCCCCTTGGCCTGCCAGTCGCCGTTCACATCCTGCATCTTGCCTTTCGACAGCAGCATGCACAGTCGGCCATAGGCCGCGCGGTCGCGGGGATAGGCCAGAAACGCCTCACCGCTTACCAACTGTAATCGGCATCCGATCACCGGGCGCAAAGCCGCTTTCAGCGCCTCGCAATGCAGGCGCACCACACCCGCCATCGTGTTCAGATCGGCGATGCCAATGGCGTCATGGCCTTGCGCCGAGGCTGTTGCGGCCAGATCGACCGCATCCGATGCGCCACGCAGAAAGGAAAAGCAGCTCGTCACCCCCAGTTCCACGAAAGGTGCGGCTGGGTTCGGGGTGAAGCCGTCCTCCGTCAGGGTGCGCCTTGGGCGCTGGTTGTCCATTTCGGGCATCAGGCAAACATCCCGTGCAGAAACCAGCGCGGATCGCCGCCGCGCCCGTCTTCGTGCAACCCCTCGCGATAAAGCCAAAAGCGCCTGCCGGTCTGATCCTCGATCTTGAAGTAATCCCGCAGACGGGTGCCGGGGCGGTCTTTCCACCATTCGGGGGCAATCCGTTCCGGCCCTTCATAGCGCGTCACGCGGTGGGTCTGCCTGCGCCAGATGAACTGCGCAGGCGGGCCTTCGGGCACGGCATAAAGAACGCGAATTTCCTCGGGTGCTGTCAGCAGGCTGATTGGGCGTTCCTTGGTGGAAAGGTGGGGTATCGGGTCCGTGTTGACCAACGCGCTGCCCCAGTGTTCGGCACGTTCCGGCACGTGGCTGGCCTGCAACACCGGATGTTTGATCGCCTTTGATCCAAAACGGGCGGCAAGCCGATCAATCAGCTGCGGCAAATGCAGATCCTCCTGCGCCGCACAGTCCAGCCGGGTTTGCAGCGTGCCCAAGGGTTCAACCATGCCCGCATCCAGCGTGATCAGATCAAAGCCAAAGCCGGGATTGATCCGTTCAAGTTTGCCCTTGAATAAACTTTGCAGGTGGATGGCGTCCCGGCTGCTGTTGGAAATGACAAGATCGACCATGCTGACCTCGCCATCGGTGCGATAGATGGTCAGATGCAGCTTGCGACATCCCAGTCCGCGATGCGCCAGTTGCGCACAAAGCGCCGTACAAAGCGAAGGCAGATAGGCTGTCGGATCCTGAATAGGCTCTGGCAATCGCGCTTCGGCCCTGATCGCTTGTGGTGCATCGACGCTTGCGACCGGTTCCGCGACATGTCCCAGCGCCTGATCCAACCTTAGCAGTGGGTTGGCCTGCACTGCACTGCGGATAAAGCGGCGGGCCAAGGACAGGCGCGGCACATCGGCCAAAGCACCGATGGTTTTCAGGCCCAAGCGCTGCAGCAGTAAAAGCGTATCCCCATCCAGCCGCAGGCCCGCCACAGGCAGGGGTGCAAGCTGTGTCGTCATCCCACCCTCCGCGCATATCGCCCGTACCGCCCCATGCCGCGCCAAGGCCCAAGCCGCCCCCCATGTCGGGGCCACGGCCAACCGTGCGGTCAGGCCCAGAAATGACAGCCGTGTCTCCATCTCGACCAGCATCGCATCTTCGCCGCCCATCAGGTGATCCGATCCTGTCGTCTCCAGGATCAATCCATCCGGCCCGTCCACCACCGTCCAGGGGCACCAGCGCCGGGCCCAGATCATCAGCCGTTCAAGGGCGTGACTGTCACCCGCCACATCCGCGTATTCCACCTGCAGATCGGGGCAGATCGCCCGGATATCGACCACCCGCGCGCCTTTGGATATTCCCGCCAGCCGGGCCGCCCGGTTGGTGGCATGAATGACCGGGCCATGCGGCCCTTCGGTCGCCAACACGACCGCCACATCATCCGGTGGCGCGTCGTACTTCCGTTCCATCGCCTTCTGCCACCGTTCCATCGCGAAATGGGGCAGAAAAATCGACACGATCCGCCGCCCGGTCATAGGTGGCCACCCATGTTCCGGGATGCGCCTGCCGCGAACGGAACAATTCCACCTGCCAGCGCGGGTCGCCAGGGGCCTGCGGATCGTGGGGATGCAGCAGGGATGGCAGCGACGCAATCCGCCAGCGGTTTCGTGCAGCACTCAGATCGGGCATGGCCCCCCGACGCACCAGCCAGCAGGGCAGATTGCTGGCCTCGGCCCTGACCGCCAACCGCCGTGTGGCGGTGAAATCCAGCACACGCGGTGCCCCCCAGACCTCGCCGATTACGGCACTCAGCGACGCGCAACGCAAGCCTTCCTCCATCGCCCAGAGAACATCGGCAGCGCGGGGCAGGGTAATGTGGATCACAGACTGTGTCGCCAAAAAACCTGGCAGATAAGGGCGGCCCGCCTCGTTCTGCGACATATGGTCTTGCACCCAAAGAATCGGTGTTGATGCCTTGGCGATGGAAGCCAGGATAAAACCTGACACACTGCCTTCGGTTGCTGTCGTTGCAAACACCTCTGACAGGGTGCAAGTGTTTGATGCCACTGTATCTTTCAAGGTGGCCGAGTGCGATGCTGAGATGTGTTCTAACAGACACTGCACAGAGAATCCCTTTATGTGTTCACTCTCTGTTCTATTCCCGGTGATCCATAATTGCAAACACACTGACAAATGGTAAAACCCAGCACTGGTTCAGCGCGCCGGGTCGTCGGCACTGCCCTGCGCGGGCGTTGGCTGCTGTCTTAACCCAGACTGCTTCGCCTTCGGCCGCCACCTTTCAGGCCGGTTCGCGCCCCTTCCAAAGGCGGTCGCTCCCATTATGGCCGAACGGATTTACGCACAGGCAAGCGACATGACGCCATCGCTGTACACCTTGCCGCCGCCGTCATGCCGCCGTGCAAGAATGCAAGGCCATGGAAGGCCGACATCGCCGGATTAGTGGCCAGGAACGAAGCCCTGAACTTATCAGGACGCCTGGCTAAGGTGATCGGGCACCGTAGAAGCATCAATCCCGCCAAGGCTGCGCAGCGGCCAAATGTACCGCGCCAAGTGACCAGACCAGCGCCTGTTAGGCAGAACGGCGAACATCATGTCGCCCAGATCCAAGTTCGTGTTGCCGACCTGACCGGGTCCGGCACACCCGTTACGGAACGCGCAGGATAAGTCAGTCCGGGTAGGGGAAAAGCCCGGCCCTTACCCTGTTGGTGCAACCGAGCCGATTATGCACTGGAAAAGAATCACCAAAGAGTATACTCTTATTCATATATTGATTGCGGATGTGCAATTCCGTTCGACTTAAACAGTTTCCGATATCTCCAACGGAGGGTCGGTTTCCAAATAACAATAAAATCCGATAGCACAGGCTCAGGCACGCTTAAGTTCGTTCTCACGCAGAAACTGCTGGGAGGCGATAATGGAAATTGTTGATTCTTGGGATGAATTACGTTCTAGAAGTGGTGACATAGCTGCTGCGCTTAAAAAGGATTGGCGGCTTGCCTTGGCGGCCGGTGCCAACCCGTTCTTCGCACTCGTCGAACTGGGCTATGAAATCTCGCCGAACGCCCGGCCAGCAATCATGGACCGTCTGCGCCTGCCTCCGGCAGTCACCAAGCGGCGGGCCGAATTGCGAGCGGCCATCAGCGAACTGGCGGGCCGTGCGATTGACCCCGACGACACTGAAGATCTGCGCCAGTTGATCTTTGGTGACCTGAAGCTTCGACCTTATCCGGATGCGCGTGGGTGCTATCCGCCGCAGCCGTCCGTCGTGCCACCCCGCAAGCATTTGGTCCCCGGGGCACCTGATCCACTTGAATCACTGCGCGGACGTCATGCCGTCATCGAGCCACTTCTCGAATACAGGGCGCTTGGCGCCACCGCCTGGCCTTTTGCTGATGCCGGGGCCTATCGTGCCATTCGCGCGGGGCAGACAGATCTGCCGGTGCGCAATCCGCGCATCCGCTTCAAGAAAAGGGCCGCCCAAAAGCGGGCCGGCGGCGACTCCGATGGCTGACACAAGGGGCTTCGAAGTTGTCATCGCAGCGAGTGCCGAGATTGTCCGCAAGGCATTGCGTGGCGCGTGGAAATCCGCCGAATGCCCGGTCGCGCCGGGCGACGAGGGGCGGATCCCCGAGTTTCTGGATGTCCCTGTTCCGGCCAACATCGGTGGCTACATCATCGACGACGGCCAGGTCCAGATTCCTCAGAACGAACTCGACGCGGCATTGGCACCCGATGTCGGTGGCGTCGAACTGGTCTTCGGACTGCACGTCCAGTTGGAAATTCAGAACCCGCCGGTTCCAAGCGCGCAGCTTCTTGCGTTCCCCATTCGGGTCAGCGCGCGGACGCCGGTGGGCACGTTGCCGGACTCGCAGGACGTGGGCGTCCTGCTTGCCGATCTGCCACGGGGCAATGTCACGGCGACGCTGACTGCTGGGCACCCGCTTGCCCCGATCCTCGACATGCTGCTGTCAGAATTCGTGCATCGTGCATACGAAAACGGCGGGGCCGTGCCACCTGTCAAACCCTTCCTGCCGCATGTGATTTCCGAACAGAATGTCGGCTTCTCCGTCGTTAGAATGGACATCCATGCAGAGCTTTTTGACGATCTGGCGAACCCGGCCTATCGTATCGAAACAAGCCGGCCCAATCCGACGACGGTGCGCATCAGCATTCCGATGTATCTGCGGATGTTCTCCATCAGCGCGCCGCTGATCACGCTGGCGGATCCGATGGGGATTGAAACGCGGCTGGTCATCTCGGCGCCCTTTGAAACGCTGCCGGGTCTTTACCGCGCGCGGCTGGGCGAGGCGACGGTGACCGTCGATCCAATCCAGCCGGCAAGCGCCACCGTGGCGGGCAGCCTCGTGGAAGGCGCGAACTATACCGCAAACAAGGCAACTCTTGGATTTCTGATCAATCTCGACACGCTCATCGCGGCAGAGCTGACCAACCGTGGCACGGCGATTGCCCATGCCATGGGGAATCTGGAAATTCCAGTGCCTACCGAAGCTGAGATCGAGACGACGATTGGCGACCTTTTCCACGCCGAGCTGGTCCGCCGGCGTTTCATCGCGCTCTGGACGCCGAGTGCAACGGACGACGAATTCCACGTATCTGATGTAACGGTGCGGGTGATCCCGGATGCCCTTCTCATTGCGCTGAACGCGGGGGCCGGATCGGATATCGGTGCCATCACCGGCTTCATTCCCCCGGGGCGGGAATTTGCCATCGCGCTTTCGGCAGTCGCCGTTGACCGCCAGATTGCCAAGGCGCTCCACGACAACGGGTTTGACAGCCTGCCCAAGCGCTTTCGCGAGGACGACAGGGATGTCGACCTCAACAGCCTGACGGTGCGGCTGGTTGACGGGGCGATCCGCATGGAGGGTGAAGTCACCGTCATCGACGCCATCCTTGGCAGCATCGATGTCGACGCGGATTTTACCGTGAATGTCGGTCTTCACTGGGATCCGAACGCGATGCTGGACAGCAGCGGTTTCCAGCACCTCAAGCACCATATCATCGGTGATCCGGACGTCGATCCCGAACAGTCGGTGCTTTTCTGGGTGATCGCGATCATCCTTGCAGTGATCTCGTTCGGTGCAGGAAGCGTGTTGATTGCGATCATCATCATCGTTGTGGCACTGGTTGTGACTGCGATTGCCGAAAGCATCGGCAGTTCGATGCTGGTGAACGGTGTGACCGGCGCGATCGAGGGCATTCAGGCATGGCCATCGGATCTTGCGCGCATCGGCCGGGTCGTGGCGGTATTTCATAACAATCCGTCGCCCGACCCCGACGGGATCCTGATCGAAGATACCGGCCTTGTTCTTGAGGGGACGATGAACGTGGTAAGCTCCTGCGAGGCAACGCAGGTTCTCGCAGCCTTCAGTGGCACGGGCTACAGCATCCCGGCGGCAAGCCCGGTGCTCCTTCAAGCCGGACATGTCTCGGCTGCCGCCTCTTATGACTGGCTGCCCGGCGACGGATCGGGCGTCGTCGCCACGCGCGACAAACTGCATGTTTACGCGGACAGCCGGCTTTATCTTGCCAAGCACGGGCTGCGCATCAATCAGCCCGGCGGTGCCGCAAGCCGCCATTTCGCGCTGGTGGACGTGCGTAACGTGCCGCCGGTAGTGGATTCCAGCCCCGATATCGAGGTGGACGAAGGCGAGGTCGTGACCCTGATCGGCCACTTCAGCGATGTGGAACCGGGAGACACGCACGAGTCCGTCTGGATCTTTGGCGATCATCAGGCACCAAAAGCGGGCGTCATCGTCGAGGCACCTGACGGAAAAGGGGTGAGCGG
>JANMDH010000552.1:0-7144 GCA_031376195.1 Gemmobacter sp.
CGACAAAAAGGGCGTGAACCCCGAACTTGTCATCCGCGAAGGCGACCCCGTCGCCGAAATTCTGGCTCAGGTGAAGGAAGACCCCTCCATCGGCATCCTCGTGCTTGGCGCAGGGGCTGACAAATCCGGCCCCGGCCCGCTGGTGACAGCGATGACCCGCAATGCAGGCAGCCTGCCCTTCCCCATCACCATCGTGCCGGGTGAAATGAGCAAGGACCGGCTGGAAGAGATCACGTAGTCACGGCACCCGCCTGCGCGCGAACGGCACGCACAGCAGCGCCGCCACCGTCAGACCGGCAATCATCAGCCACGCATCGTTGATCGCCGCCGCATAAGCCGCCTTTTCCAGCAAAGGCCCCAGCAAGCTTTGCGTCGCCGCATCCATCGGGCCCGGCGGCACCGCCGCCAGCAGGTTCAGCGGTATCCCCACGAACATCGCCGTCACCGCATCCCCCGCCTGCAGCTTTGTCAGCATCTCCGCCCCATGCCCCGGCGCCCGCGTGTAGATCACCGTATCGATCAGCGCCAACCCGATGGCTCCGCCAAGGTTCCGCATCAGGTTGAACAGCCCGCTCGCGTCCGGCACCCGCGCCGCCTCCAGATCGCCCAAGGCCAGCCGCGTCGGCGGCAGCAGGCAGAACATGATCGCCAGCCCCCGGATCACCTGCGGCCAGAACATCTGGTCGTAATCCGTCGCAGGCGTCTGAAACCCGCTCAACCCCAGCCCCAGCGCAAACACCGCGAACCCCCCCGCTGTCAGCACCCGCGCGCTCATCCGCTGTTCCAGGGCCACCGCAATCGGGGCCATCACCAGTTGCGCCACCCCTGTCACCAGCATGATAGACCCGATTTCAAACGCATCGTGCCCCCGCACAAAGGCCAGAAACACCGGCATCAGATAGACCGATCCGAACAATCCGATCCCCAAGGCAAAGCTGAGGATGCAGCCAATCGTGAAACTTGGGTTGGCAAAACTGCGCAAATCCACCACCGGATAATCCCCCCGCAGACTGCCCCGGATGAACCCTGCCCCCGATGTGATCGACAAAGCCAGCAACCCCAGGATCAACCCGCTTGTCCACCCCCGCGCCGGCGCTTCTTTCAGCGCAATCTCCAGCGCCGCAAGCGCCACCACCATCAGCAGCAGCGACATCAGATCAAGCCGCCCCCCCTGATCCAACCGCATCCGTTCCCTCGGCAGGAACATCATCCCGATCCCCGCCGCCAGAATGCCCGGCACCACGTTCACCAGAAACAGCCCGTGCCAGGAAAACGTCTCCGTGATCCATCCCCCGATCACCGGCCCCACTGTCGGGGCCAGCACCGCCAGCACCCCTGCGAATGTCGTTGCCGCCCCCTGCCGCGATGGCGGGAACAACAGGAACACCGCCGCGAACACCGCCGGAATCAGCACACCGCCCGAAAACCCCTGCACCACCCGCCATGCGATCAGACTGCCGAAACTTCCGCTTGCCGCACAGCCGATCGACGACAGCGTGAAACACACCGTCGCCCCCGTGAACAGCCAGCGCAGCGTCAGCTTGCGGATCATCAGCCCCGTCAGCGGAATAGCGATCACTTCCGCAATCAGATAGGAAGTCTGAACCCAGCTCATCCGGTCGGGTGCAATCCCCAGCGCCGTCTGGATATTCGGCAGCGACGTCGCCACGATCTGCACGTCCAGGATCGCCATGAACATGCCCACGCACATCGCCGCGAACCCGATGCCCGTCGCCATCAGGCCCGCGCCTGCACCCTCAGGCTTTGGCAAAGCTCCCATCGCGCGCCCCTTGCAGACCGGCGTTTTCCGCCCGGATGCGGATCGTCAAGACCGCCGCATTCGCAAGACTGAACACAAACGCAAACCATGGCAAGCCAAGGCACAGGGGCAGCACCGCAATCTCTGCGATCACCACGATATAATTCGGGTGCGATACGAACCGGTACGGCCCCCGCGCCACCAGCACCTCGCCCGGTACCACGATGATCCGCGTCGTCCACCGCCGGCCCAGCGTCGCCAGAACCCAGAACCGCCCCGCCTGCAGCGCCACGAACACCCACAGCCAGATCAGGTTCACCGGCTGCTGACTGCCCCAGACCCACAGCCCGCCCAGCCAGGCCGCATGCAGCATCACGATCAGCGGGTAATGCCCCGGGGCCACCTCCCGCGCCCCTTGCGCCATCAGCCCGGCCGTGTTCCGCCGCGCCAGCCACAACTCCGCAAGCCGCTCCACCGTCACCAGCCCCAGCACGACCATCGCCAAAGTCATGCCGCCACCTTCAGCGACAAACAACTTGCCGTGAACCCGGGCCCCATCGCCGTCATCAGGCTCCGCTTCGGCAGACCCGCCTGCACCACCCTGTCCAGCACGAACAGAACCGTCGGCGCCGACATGTTCCCGTAATCCGCCAGAACCTCGCGCTCATGGTCCAGCGTCCCTTGGTCCAGCGTCAGCGCCGTTTCCAGCGCCGTGATCACCTTTGCCCCGCCCGGATGGCAGATGAACCTGTCCACGTCTGCAGGCACCAGCCCGCCCCGCGCCAGAATCCCCGTTACCGCCCCGCCCATGTTGGCTTCGGCAAACGGCGGGATCGCCCGGTCAAAGATCACGCCAAGCCCCGTCGCGTCCACGCTCCACCCCATGATGTCCAACGTCTCCGGCCACATATGCTGCCCCGACATTTCCACCTGCGCCATGCCACCCTCGCCGCTGCGCAGCACGCAGGCCGCCGCCCCGTCCCCGAACAGCGCCGTCGCCACGATGTTTTCCTTGGTCAGCCGGTCCATCCGGAACGCCACCGAACACAGTTCCACCGCCACCACCAGAACGCAGCTTCCGGGTCGCGCCTCCGCCAGCCGCGCCCCGATCGACAGGCCCGAAACGCCCCCCGCACAGCCCAGTCCGAACACCGGCACCCGCTCCACATCCGCCCGGAACCCCATCCGGCCCGCCACCATCGCCTCCAGACTTGGCGTGGCAATCCCGGTCGAGGATACCGTCACAATCGTATCGACCTGCGCGGCGGTGATCCCGGCGCGGTCCAGCGCCACCGTCGCCGCATCGACAAACAGGTTGCGCGCGCCGTCCAGATAGGCGGCGTTGCGGTCAGCCCAGTCGAGCGGCTGAAAATACCACTCCACCGGCCGCACCAGATACCGCCGCCGGATCCCCGCACTGTCGAACACCCGCGCGAGCCGGCTGAAATCATCAAACCGATCCGAAAACGCCCGATGCGCCGCCGTGGCCGCCTCGCGCTGTTCGATCACATGGGGCGGCACGGCGGTTCCGACGGAGAGCAGGGCAACAGGATGGGGCATGATGGTCCTAACGGGGCGGGTTCGGTGGGAAGGTAGGGCAGAGTCGCGGGCTGCCCATGGAAACGGCCGGGCAGGGGGTCGGGTTCCGGACACAAGGGTGTGTCCGGGATGGTCCGACAGATTTACGCGCGGGGCGGGCGGATTATTCCGGGGGGGTTGCACCCCCACCTTAGAACCATTCCAAACCTTGACACTCTCCGTGCCAAGGCGCATATCTGACCAATCCCGTCAGGAGTTACCCCATGTTCATCCAGACCGAATCCACGCCGAACCCGGCAACGTTGAAATTCCTGCCGGGGCAGACCGTGCTTGACCTTGGCACGGCGGATTTTCCGAATGCCGATGCGGCGCAGAAATCCCCGCTGGCCAAGCGGATTTTCGCAACCGGGGGTGTCACGGGCGTGTTTTTCGGCACCGATTTCGTGACGGTGACCAAGGATGATGCCAGCCAGTGGGACCATATCAAACCCGCGATTTTGGGTGCGATCATGGAACATTACCAGTCCGGGGCGGCGGTGATCGACGGCG
The DNA here is from genome assembly GCA_031376195.1 of Gemmobacter sp. Classification (GTDB taxonomy): domain Bacteria; phylum Pseudomonadota; class Alphaproteobacteria; order Rhodobacterales; family Rhodobacteraceae; genus JANPIX01. The sequence continues at coordinate 3,848 of JANMDH010000552.1, forward strand.
AACAGGGGGCCTCGGGCCACAAGGAACATACCGGCGAAGACGGCGATATCGTCCGCCAGATCAAGGAATTGCTCGACAGCCGGGTGCGGCCTGCGGTGGCGCAGGACGGGGGTGATATCACCTTCCACGGCTTTGACCGGGGCGTCGTCTATTTGCACATGCAGGGTGCTTGCGCGGGCTGCCCATCCTCGACCCTGACGCTGAAGATGGGCATCGAAAACCTGCTGCGGCATTACATCCCCGAAGTGCTGGAAGTGCGGCCCGTTGCCGCCTGACACGTTGATCCTGTCCTTCGACACATCGGCGGCGCATTGCGCCGCCGCTTTGCTGTCCGGCAGCCGCATCCTCGGCACAATGTATGAGCCGATGGAAAAGGGGCAGGCCGAACGCCTGATGCCGATGCTCGAAACCCTGCTGGCCACCCACAACCATACATGGCGCGACCTGACCGCCATCGGCGTCGGCACCGGCCCCGGCAATTTCACCGGCGTCCGCATCGCCGTCGCCGCTGCGCGCGGGCTGGCCTTGGGCCTTGGAATCCCCGCCATCGGCGTCACCCGGCTTGAGGCGCTGGCCCACGGCCATGCCCGCCCCGTGACCGTCATCATCGACGCCCGGCGGGATGAGATCTACATCCAGTCCTTCACCGACACCCCCCTTCCCGCCCGCATCGCCCCCTCCGACGCCTCCGGTGACGTCTTCGGCACCGTCATCACCGGTGACGTACCCCCCGACCAACTGACCACCGCCATTGCCCGCATCGCTGCCACCCGCCTGACCACGCCCCAGCCCCGCCCTGCCCCCTTCTACTTGCGCAGCGCCGATGCCGCGCCATCGTCCGACCCCGGCCCCGTGATCCTTCCATGACGCCCGACGATATGGCCGCAATCCACGCGCTTTGCTTCACCACCCCCCGCCCCTGGTCCGCGACGGAAATTGCCGCGTTCCAGACAGACCCGCTCTGCTTTTCCCTGACCGAGTCCGAATCCTTCCTCATCGGGCGCGCCGCTGCGGGCGAGGCGGAACTTCTCACCCTTGCCGTCGCCCCGCAGGCCCGCCGCCGGGGCCTTGGCGCGCGCCTTGTCAGCCGGTTCCTGTATCAGGCCCGCCTGCGCGGTGCTGCCACCGCCTTTCTCGAAGTTGCGGACGGCAACGCCCCCGCCATCGCCCTTTACACACGCTCGGGGTTCACCCAATCCGGGCGCAGGCGCGGCTATTACCAACGGCCCGACGGGCAGGCCACAGACGCCCTGATCCTGACACGCCAGCTTACAAATATGGCAGGTTTTGCGTCAACCTGACCGAACGGTCAAAAAACGCCGCATTATGCAGCGAATATCGCTTGACCGCCCGGATCGACTCCGCCCAAGTTTGCGCACGAACCGGCGCACCCCGACTCTGGGGTAACGACCGGCCATGATCAACAAACGACCGGGAGAGTCTGATGACCCTTATGAAATCCTTGTTCAGCGCAACCGCTTTGGTGACGCTGACGGCTGGTGCGGCTTTGGCCGACCCGGCCATCATTTTCGACCTTGGCGGCAAGTTCGACAAATCCTTCAACGAAGCGGCCTTCAATGGTGCGACCAAGTGGGCGACAGAAACGGGCGGTACGTTCAAGGAACTGGAAATGCAGTCCGAAGCACAGCGCGAACAGGCGCTGCGCCGTCTGGCGGAATCTGGCGCAAACCCGGTCGTGATGACGGGCTTTGCTTTTGGGGATGTGCTCAATCAGGTCGCCCCGGATTTCCCGGATACCAAATTTGCGATCATTGACATGGTGGTCGAACAGCCGAACGTCAAATCGGTCGTTTTCACCGAACATGAAGGCAGCTTCCTTGTCGGCATGATGGCGGGCCTCGCGTCGAAAACCGGTACCGTGGGCTTTGTCGGCGGGATGGACATTCCACTGATCCGTCGCTTTGGCTGCGGCTATGCGCAGGGCGTGATGGCGGCAAATCCTGCCGCAAAAGTCATCTTGAACATGACAGGCACGACGCCTGCGGCTTGGAACGACCCGGTCAAGGGTGCGGAACTGGCAGCGGCCCAAAAAGCGCAAGGCGCGGACGTGATCTTCGCGGCGGCAGGCGGCACGGGCGTGGGCGTTCTGCAAAAGGCGGCGGATGACGGCATCATGTCGATCGGCGTGGACAGCAACCAGAACTACATGCACCCAGGCTCGGTCCTGACCTCCATGCTGAAGCGGGTGGACAATGCGGTGTATGAGGCCTTCAAGGAAGGCGTTGATCTGAAACCGGGGATCAACGTGATGTCGCTCGCCAACGACGGCGTCGGCTATGCGATGGATGAAAACAACGCGTCCATGGTGACCCCGGAAATGCAGGCCGCCGTGGACAAGGCGGCGGAAGATATCAAGTCGGGCGCGCTGGTCGTGCATGACTACATGGCCGACAACACCTGCCCGGCCGCGACGTTCTGATGGCCGACGGGCTTCATGGGGGGCGGCAGGCAACTGCCGCCCCTTTTGCGATTGAACTCAAAGGCATCTCCAAGGCCTTCGGTCCGGTTCAGGCGAACCGGGATATTCATATTGCAGTGCCGCGCGGGTCGATCCACGGGATCATCGGCGAAAACGGCGCGGGCAAATCGACGTTGATGAGCATCCTGTACGGCTTTTATAAAGCGGATGCAGGCGAAATTCTGATCAATGGCAAGGCGATCAACATCACCGACAGCCAGACCGCGATCAAGGCGGGCATCGGGATGGTGTTCCAGCATTTCAAACTGGTACAGAATTTCACCGTGCTGGAAAATGTCGTGCTGGGGGCAGAAGACGGGGCGCTGCTGAACACCTCGCTGACCAAGGCGCGCAAGGTGCTCAGCGACCTGAGCCGTGAATATGAACTGGATGTAGACCCCGACGCGATGATCGAGGATCTGTCCGTGGGCCACCAGCAACGGGTGGAAATCCTAAAGGCGCTGTACCGGCAGGCGGATATTCTGATCCTCGATGAACCGACTGGCGTGCTGACCCCGGATGAGGCGGACCATCTGTTCCGCATCCTGAAAGGGCTGCGCGATCAGGGCAAAACGATCATCCTGATCACGCACAAACTGCGTGAGATCATGGAGACGACGGACAGTGTCAGCGTGATGCGGCGCGGCACGATGGTGGGGACGGTCAAGACGACCGAGACAAGCCCCGAGGCGCTGGCGGAACTGATGGTGGGGCGCAAAGTCCTGCTGGAGGTCGAAAAGAAACCCGCCCACCCTGGCAAGGTGATCCTGTCAGTGACCGACTTGCGGGTGCGCGATGAGCACAAGGTGGAACGTCTG
>JANMDH010000558.1:0-3956 GCA_031376195.1 Gemmobacter sp.
CAGCACGAAATCGGCACCCAGTTCCTGGCACAGCTTGCGTGCGGCCGGTTCACGGTCGACCGCGATGATGCGGCAACCGCTGATCTCGTGCAGGCACTGCAGGGCGATGTGGCCAAGCCCGCCGACCCCCACGATCACGCAATAAGCACCGGGGCGCAGCCCCGTCGCAGCCTTTTTCGCGGCGCGGTAAGCGGTGATCCCGGCATCGGCCATGGGTGCTACATCCAAAGGTGTGATGTTGGGGTTCAGCTTGATCAAACTGCGTTCCGAGGTCAAAAAGTATTCGGCAAATCCGCCGTCCAGCCCCAGCCCCGGAAACAGGCTATGTTCGCAATGCATGTCATCGCCATAGCGACAGGACAGGCAGATGCCGCAGGTCCGGTGTGGGTGGCAGATCACCGTGTCGCCGTGTTTCACGGATGTGACATTGGACCCCACGTCTTCGACCCAGCCGGCATTTTCATGCCCCATGATGTAGGGCAGCAGATTGCCGCCCGTATCCATGATGTCTTTCCAAACCCCTTCGATGATGTGCAGATCGGTGCGGCACAGGCCCGCTGCCCCGACCTTCACGATCACATCATTCGGCCCCAGAATGTTCGGGGGTTTGACGGTTTCGATTTTCAGTTGCACATTCATCGCGGGGTCGTATTCGTACAGTCTGGCCGCTTGCATGGTCTGAGCCCTTTCCGAATTCTAATGATCAGCCAATCACTTGCGGCCCAGATTTTCCGCGCCGCCACCCAAGGCGCGGGCTGCGGTCGGATCTTCATCTTCAGCCAGATCCGCAATCAGGGTTTCCGTCGTCAGGATCAGTGTCGCCACCGACCCCGCGTTCATCAGGGCCGCGCAGGTCACCCGCACCGGATCAATCACGCCAGCGCGCATCAGATCCTCATAGACTCCGGTCGCCGCGTTGAACCCGTGGTCGCCCTGCAAGGCGCAGACTTTACCGACCACATCATTCGGTTCCGCGCCTGCGTTGAACGCGATGCGCGCCAGCGGCACGGTCAGCACCGATTGCACCAGATCCACGCCTTTGCGGATGTCACCTTTGACGGTCTTTGCCAATTCCGCCAGGGCCGGGGCCACCCGCGCCAGCGCCACGCCCCCCCCCACCAGCACACCTTCTTCCGCCGCCGCTCGGACGGCGTTCAGGCTGTCTTCAATCAGCTGGATGGTCCGCTTCTGTTCCACGGGGGTGACGCCACCTGCCAGAATGGTTGCCGTGCCGCCGCACAACTTGGCCAGCCGTTCCTGCAGCTTGTCTTTGTCAATATTGGGCGGGGCAAGTTCAAACAGCCGCTGCACCTGTGCACGCCGTGCCGCGATGGCCTGCAGATCACCATGACCGCGCACGATGACCGTGTCGGTATGCGTTGCCTCAATCCGGTCGGCACTGCCAAGATCGGCGCGGGTGATCGCCTCAAGCGTGTCGCCCAGATCGCGGGCCAGAACCTTACCCCCGGTCAGGATCGCCAGATCCTCCATCATGTTGCGACGCCAGTGGCCGAATTCCGGCGGATGAACGACCAGGAATTTCCCCGGGCCATCCTTGCCCAGAAGGGTGATCAGCACCTCGGGCGAGGTTTCTTCCGAAATGATGACCAAGGGGCGGTTGTCCGCAGCAGCAATCGCCTTGGCGGCGTCCAGCTGGCTGGCAGTTTTCATCTTGATGTCGGTCAGCACGATGTAGGGATTGATCACCACGGCCCGCATCGCATCCAGATCGGTGACCATGTGATGCGAGATATAGCCCCGGTCGAACGCCATGCCGTCGATCACCTCCAGCGTGGAGTCGTTGCCCGTGCCGTAATCGGTGGAGATGACGCCCTGCGCGCCGACGCGGCGGAACGCCTCGGCTACCAACCCGCCCAGATCGGCGTTCGACGCGCTGATCTTGGCCACTGCGGACAGCACCGCATGATCGGTCACGGGCTTTGCTGCGGCACGCAGCGACGTAAGCGTGGCCTCCACCGCAAGTGCAATCCCCCGGCACAATTCCACCGGCTTTGCGCCCTTTTCGATCAGGGCCACGCCGGATTTGATGATACCGTTGGCCAGAACGATAGAGGTTGTGGTGCCATCACCCGCCACGTCATTGGTCTGCATCGACACTTCGCGAACCACCTGCGCGCCCATATTCTCGAACCGGTCGAACAGGGCGATTTCCGACGCGATCGACACCCCATCGCGGCTGATCAGCGGTGTGCCGATGGGCCGGTCGATCATCGCGTTCATGCCCATCGGGCCAAGCGTCGATTCAATCGCCGCCGTCAGTTTCTGAACGCCAACCGCCAATGCGCGGCGGGCTTCGTTTCCGTGGATCATGATCTTTGGCACAGCGTCCTCCTTCGGCATCCGCCGGTGTTGGGAATGGTTCTTTGATGTCGATCAGCGGCAGGCATGGTCAGATGATGGGGACTGTGCCGCGACCACAAGGATCGGCACATCACCCGAAGTGTCGGCTTCCATGTATCGGCTGCGCCCCAGCCCCCGGCACAACGAGCCGGAAAACTCCATATTGATCCGCACGGATCGCAGCAGACCCATGTAAGTCTTGAAGTCATCCCCGATGGGCTTGCCCTGATAGGTCGGAAAGGCAAGATCGCCTGCTCGTCCGGCCAGTTCCTTGGACAGCAGCAAAGCCGCATAGCGCGCGCGCTGGCGATCCTCCTCCGGGTCTTCGAACAGGATCAGGGATAGGTCGGCCAGTGTCAGCCTGACGATTTCATCCGACGGATAGCCCTGCCGGATCAACGCTTTGATGACCACTTCCTGGCGTCGCTGAAACGCTTTCTGGTCAAATTTTTCACGCAAAGCATCCAGATTTTCACCCGGCATCAGTTCGGCAAACACATCCGAAAACGCGCCACCCGTGTTGATCACCGCGTTCATTTCTTCGGCTGCCATGTGATCTTGCAGCCTCACGATCGCTTGGCCGACCCAATCCAGCGCTTCAACCTCGCGTTTGATACCTTGCGCCATCAGGAACGCGAAGTTTGGCGAACACCAATAGGTAGGAAGCCGAAAGCTGACGTCCACCGTGCTGATGTGATGGCCGGTCGTGGGCCCGGTGATGGACACCGCTTCGATAAAGCCCATGTCGGTCACAGGTTCATCCAGTTCGGGATCCATCACCAGATCAAGGCGCGCCCAGACTTCGGCCAGCTGGGGGGACAACCGGGTTGCGGGCGCGCTTTGCATCGTCGCTACTCCGCCGCGATCAGCATCGGGTGCAGGGCGAAATCCGCCTTGCGCGCCGCGATGTCGATGTTGTACAGCCGCGCCGCGTTCAGACCGAGGATTTTTTCCTTGATCTCATCCGTCAGCTGCACACCGCGTTCCGATGCGATGTCCTCTGGGATCTGATAGGCCCAAAATTTCTCGACCAGCCATTTCGGCGTCCAGATGGCATAGTCGGAGCCAAACAGGATCTTTTCCGGCCCAATCCAGAACAGCAGTTCGGCGATGATCTCGCCAAAATACCGCGGGCGGGCGTGGATGAAGGGCAATGCAACGGCAAGCCCGGCATAGACGTTGGTTTCCTGCGTCGCGATCCAGCAGAAATCATCCAGACGCGGCAGGCCGCAGTGTTCGATGATCCAGTTCAGGCCTTGGAAATCGGTCGCGGCATAATCCACATCATGCACGTCGAACGCATCCTTGTTCAGCGGGATGATCGTCGGGCCTTTGTGAACGTGGATGTTCTTGATGCCCAGTTTCTCACACAGCTCAAAACACTTATACGCCGCTGGATCGTTAGCCGCCACCCTTTTGACTCCCCGTTCCATTCGGCGGTGTACATTTTCACCCCCGTGATGTCGTAGGTTTCCGTCATGAAATGTATGTTTTCCATGTCCTTTTGCGCATCACGAGGATGATAGGCCGGGTTGACGATGAAACGATTGGGATATTTCTTTTCAACCAGTTGATTACGTTCGTTGCTTTTTAAA
>JANMDH010000006.1:0-2682 GCA_031376195.1 Gemmobacter sp.
GCATCGACCATCACGCAGCAGGTGATGAAGAATTTCCTGTTGTCGGGTGACCGTTCGGTGGAACGCAAGATCAAGGAAATCGTTCTGGCAAGCCGGATCGAAGGGGCACTGAGCAAGCAAAAAATCCTCGAACTTTATCTGAACGAGATTTTTCTGGGCCAGAACTCTTATGGCGTGGCAGCGGCGGCGCAGACCTATTTCAACAAACCCTTGCGTGACCTGACCCCGGGCGAGGCGGCCTATCTGGCGGCGCTGCCGAAGAAACCGTCGGAACTGCACCCGGTGATCAACAAGGAGGTGGCAATCGAACGGCGGGCTTATGTTCTGGGGCGGATGGCCGAAGACGGCTATATCACCCCCGAAGTCGCTGCCGCGGAATCGGCAACGCCGCTTCTTTCGGTGCAGAACGGCGATTATCCGGCCTTCCGTGCCAGCCTTCCGCCACGTGACTATTTCACGGATGAAATTCGCCGGCAGTTGTCGGGCACTTTCGGAGAGGAGGAATTTTTCACAGGCGGTCTGACGATCCGGGCAACTGTGGATCCGGAATTGCAGGCGGCTGCAGCCGTTGCCATGCAGCAGGGACTGGAGAAGTTCGACCGAGACAAGGGTGTCTGGCGTGGTACGGGCAAGACCCTGCCTGCCGAGGTGCTGGGGGATGCGGCGAAGTGGCGGCCCGCATTATCGGACGTGATCGACCTGCCGCGGGATGTGGCGGGCTGGAAGGCGGCGGTGGTTCTAGACCTGGGCGAAAGCACGGCGCGTATCGGAATTGAAGGCATTGCGGAATTGGCCGAGATTCCGGCCGATGATGTGACGTGGGCACGCAAAAAACTGGCGGATGGCGGGTTGGGGCCAAAGGCGAACACACCTGCCGATCTGGTGTCGGTGGGTGATGTCGTGATGGTGCGCCAGATGACGAGCGACGAAGATGGCAGTTTCATCCGCTGGACGCTGCGCCAGGTGCCCGAAGTGCAAGGCGCGTTCATGGCGATGGACGTGTTTTCGGGCCGGGTTCTGGCGATGCAGGGCGGGTTTTCCTATCAGGATTCGGTCTTCAACCGGACGACGCAGGCAACCCGGCAGCCGGGATCCAGCTTCAAGCCGTTTGTCTATGCGGCGGCGCTGGACAGTGGTTTTACCCCCGCGACCATCGTGATCGACGCGCCGATCGAGGTGGACACGCCGCAGGGGTTGTGGACACCAAAGAACGCATCGAACAAATTCTACGGGCCAGCACCCCTGCGTACGGGGATTGAGCAGTCGCGCAACCTGATGACGGTGCGGATTGCCGAGGAAATCGGGATGCAGACGGTGGCAGGCTATGCCGAACGGTTTGGCGTTTATGAGACCATGAAGCCGTTTCTGGCGAATGCGCTGGGTGCGCAGGAAACCACGTTGTTCAAGATGGTTGCCGCCTATTCGATGTTTGCCAACGGGGGTGAACGGGTGGAGCCCACGCTGGTCGACAGGGTGCAGGACCGGTATGGCAAGACGATCTACCGCCATGATCAGCGCATCTGCGAAGACTGCCAGTTGGCCAGTCTGGATGCAGGCATGGCCCCGGTGATCATTTCCAAACGCGAACGTGTGATGGACCCGATCACCGCGTACCAACTGACATCGATGCTGGAAGGCGTGGTGCAGCGCGGTACAGGGCGGGGGATCAATCTGCCGGTTCCGGTGGCGGGCAAGACGGGCACCACGAATGACGCCAAGGATGTGTGGTTCATCGGCTATACCAGCAACATCGCAGCGGGCTGCTACATCGGTTACGACCAGCCGCGTACGCTGGGCAGTGGGGCGTCGGGTGGCGGATTGTGCGGCCCGGTGTTCGAGGCGTTCATGAAAACCGCGATCAAGAAATACGGCGGTGGCAAGTTCCGCCTTCCACCCGGTGGCTATTTCATCAAGATCGACCGCTTTTCCGGCGGACGCCTGCCTGATGATGCCAGTGGTGAAAACGTCGTTGCCGAATACTTCCGCGAAGGTGAAGACCCGATTTTCGGCATCGGTGCCTTGGTCGATGGTGGTTTTGCAATGGGGGAAAACCTGCCTTTGTTCGGATATGCTGAGGGCGGGGACGGTGGGTCCACTGTGACCACCTCAACGGGTGAGACGGCAGTTGTTCCGGGCAAGGCAAATCTTGGCACGCTCAGTTCCGGCGGGTTGTATTGACCAGAGCCCGGTTCGGCCCACCCGGCCTTGCCCTGCGGGGCTGAAATGGCTATTTCCCCAGCGGACCTGAACCTGTTCTCTCTGACCTGATCCAAGGACACGATCCATGCGCGCCGAAACCCAGAACCATATTGACGCGATCCGCAAATCGCTGGCGCTGCTGGCGCAGCGGATGGATCTGGATACCGCGGCGCACCGGCTGGAAGAATTCAATGCGCTGCTGGAAGCGCCGGACCTGTGGAATGACCCGGCAAAGGCACAAAACCTGATGCGCGAACGTCAGGGGCTGCTGGATGCACTTTCGACCCATAAACTGATCGACAGTGGCTTGCGCGACAATGTGGATCTGATTGAGCTGGGCGAAGCGGAAGGCGACGCCGAAATCGTGATCGAGGCCGAGGCATCCCTGCGCGCACTGGTCGAAATCGCGGCCGCAAAAGAGCTGGAGGCGCTGCTGGACGGCGAGGCGGACGGCAACGACACCTTCCTGGAGATCAACGCAGG
>JANMDH010000059.1:0-7362 GCA_031376195.1 Gemmobacter sp.
GATGGCGGGGGAAATTGGGGTCCAATCAAAACGGCAGGCGTTGAGCAGGGCGGCGCGCATGTCGGCGTTGAAGGACGGGGTGGGGAAGTAATCCTGAAACAGGCCGCCGTTTATATAGTCGAACCCGGCCAGATCAGGGTCGAGGGTGGTCTGGCGGTCTGGGACGGGGGTGTTGAGGACATCGAACAGTTGGGTCAGTTTGGCGCCAAGGTCGGAGCCATCTGTGGCAGTCTTGGTGTCGAGGTAGTCCCAAAGGCGATCTTTGGGCTGGAAAATTCCGGTATCATCGGCGAACAGGCAAAAGACGATGCGGGTCAGGAACACCTCAAGCCGATGGCCGGTATAGCCGGAGGATTCGAGCAGGTCGTGCAAGAGGCCGACGAGTTCCGAGGCCTTGATGTTGACGGGATCCTGATCCTTGAAGATGCGAACCTGCCGGCCAAGGATAAAGCCAAAGCGGTCGATGTGTTTGGGCAGATCGGCCAGCAGGAAGGAGTGTGTTTCCTTGGTTTGCAGATCGAACAGGCGGAAGGTGCGGAAGTCGCAGGTCAGGACACGCTTTGGCATTTCGGCATCGGAAATGCCGTGAAGATAGTCGATGGCCTGCTGTTCCGCGCCAAACAGGTCTTTGCCCAACGACTTTTGTTCGATGATCAACTCGCCGGGCCAGAACAGATCGATCCGGCCACGGGCACCTTTCAGTTTATCAACGGATCGTTCGTAAATCGCGACGCGTTCGCGTCTGACGCCAAAGATGTTGAAAAAGAAATCGTTCCAGAAGGTGTGCGTGTCGCGCATTTCATCGGCGAAATGGGCGTGGGTGGCGGCAAATTCCGCAGCACGGGCGCGCAGTTCGTTGGGGGACAGGCTCATGCCTGCGGTTGTGGCAGGGCTGGGATGATTTGGGAAGGGGGGTGTGCCCCTTCCCCTTGGCCTAAGCCTGCAGCAACCGCTTGAGGAGGTGGAGGTCGTCGGAGAGTTGCGAATCTGCGGCCATCAACTCTTCGATGCGGCGGACGCCGTGCATGATGGTGGTGTGATCGCGCCCGCCGAAGCGTCGCCCGATTTCGGGGAGCGAGCGGGGGGTGAGTTGCTTGGCAAGATACATGGCAATCTGGCGGGGGCGGGCGATGGTGCGCAGACGTTTGGGGCCGATCATGTCGGACAGGCGGATGTTGTAGTGTTCGGACACCTTGCGCTGAATCTCTTCGATCGTGACCTTGCGATCCGAGGCGCGCAGGATGTCTGACAGGCAGTCCTGGGTCAGTTCCAGGGTGATTTCGCGGCCGACCAGCGAGGCAAAGGCAAAGAGACGGGTCAAGGCGCCTTCGAGGACGCGGACGTTGGTGGTGATGCGGTGAGCGAGGAATTCCAGAACGCCGTCGGACAGCGCAAGGCCGCGATACTGCTGGCGGTAGTATTCGGCCTTGGTTTGCAGAATGCCGAGGCGAAGTTCGTAATCGGTTGGGTGCAGATCAACGACAAGGCCGCATTGCAGGCGGGATCGGATGCGTTCTTCGAGATCCTTGATTTCCCCCGGGGCGCGGTCTGCGGAAATGACGATCTGTTTGTTCTGATCAACGAGGGCGTTGAAGGTGTGGAAGAATTCTTCTTGCGTGGAATCCTTGCCGGCGATGAATTGGACATCATCGACCATGAGCACATCGACGGAGCGGAAGAGTTCCTTGAAATCCATGATCTGGCGTTCGCGCAGGGCCTGGACAAAGCGGTACATGAATTGTTCGGCAGACAGGTAGAGGACACGCAATTGCGGCTGGCGGGTTTGCAGTTCATGGGCGATGGCGTGCATCAGGTGGGTCTTGCCCAGCCCGACGCCACCATAAAGGAACAGGGGATTGAAGGTGACAGGTCCACCTTCGGCAACGCGGCGGGCGGCGGCGTGGGCAAGTTCGTTAGGTTTGCCGACGACGAAGTTGTCAAAGGTGAATCGCTGATCAAGGGGCGCGCCGGGCAGGTCGTCATCCGATTGCGGACGGCCGCGGGGCGGGATGCGGGTGGCGCGCTGAACGGCAGGCTTTGCAACGACAGCGAATTCGAGCCGGTCCACGGCTTCGCCGGAATGGACAAGCTGCAAGCGGATATGATCCCCGAAATTACGTGAGACCCAATCGCCGAAAAATGTCGTGGGAACCTCGAACCGGGCCACACCGTTCTGGAGGTGGGCAAATTTCAAAGGCTCAATCCATGTCACAAAGTTGTTCTTGCCGACCCTCTGCCGCAGTTCTTCGCGGACTTTAACCCAAGCGTCGCTCGTCATTACCTAAACCCGTCCCTATCGAATTGCGCATATCCGACGGAACGCAGCGCCCCGGCGGTCACAAACACTCACCATTGCCCCGGCGGGACAAGCGATGGCCAAAAGCCGACGGGCAACGGGGAATATCCGTATGATGCCACCCCAAACGGGCAGCCTTGCACATACGAAATCGGTTTGGGCGCTTGATGCACCCTTAACCCAAGCATTTGATCGCAAACTGAAAAACCAATAACCGACGCGGCAGTACGTCAATCACGGAACAGGAATTTCTGATCGCTCTCTCGCTATGTCCCCCAGGACCAGTGAATCGCTCAGGCAAGCTAGCAAGGGGTTGGGACAGTCTGCAACCGAACTTCTCTGTTGACAGATGATTCATTTGGCGAATCCCTTGGGCCTTGTAAATCGGCAACGACAGGGCACGGAACGGGTCCGTCAAAATGCAAAAAAACGCGCCGGGGGGGCGCGTCTTTGCGGGTCGAAAACAGAAGGTATCAGGCGGCGACAAGGCCCTTTACGCGCGAAGCGAGGCGCGACATTTTGCGGGCAACGGTGTTCTTGTGCAGCACACCTTTGGTGATCCCGCGTGCCAATTCCGGCTGAACCGCCTGGAGGGCAGCCGAAGCAACCGTCTGGTCGCCCGCGGAAATCGCTTCTTCCACTTTGCGCAGGAAGGTGCGGATACGCGAACGGCGTGCCTTGTTGACCCCGTAGCGGGTTTCGGACTGGCGGGCGCGCTTTTTGGACTGGGTCGAGTTGGCCATGTCTGGATACTTTGCTTTCAGCGGATTTCGGTCTTGAAGCCGGGCGTATAGGACCGACTCGGGGGCAAGTCAACCGGGGAATCCCCTGATATCTGCCTATCTGTCCCGGAACTTGGGTGACCGCTTTTCCAGAAAGGCTGCCATGCCTTCTTTCTGATCTTCGGTTGCGAACAGCGCGTGGAACAGGCGGCGTTCGTAATAGAGGCCTTCGCGCAGGGTCGTCTCATAGCTGCGGTTCACCGCCTCTTTCACGGCCATGACCGACATCATGGATTTTCCGGCGATTTTGGCGGCGGAGGTCATCGCCTCGTCCAGCAGGGATTGAAGCGGGACAACACGCGAAACAAGGCCGGAACGTTCCGCCTCGGCCGCGTCCATCGTGCGGCCGGTCAGGTGCATATCCATCGCCTTTGACTTGCCGATAAGCCGGGTCAGGCGCTGGCTGCCGCCCATACCGGCGATGATACCAAGGGTGATTTCAGGTTGGCCGAATTTCGCGTTGTCAGCGCAGATGATGAAGTCGCACATCATCGCCAGTTCGCAGCCGCCACCGAGGGCATAGCCCGCCACCGCCGCGATGATGGGTTTGCGCACGCGCAAGATAACCTCGGCGTCGCGGGCGAAAAAGTCTTCGGCAAACACATCCACAAAGGATTTCTGCGCCATTTCCTTGATATCCGCCCCGGCGGCGAAGGCCTTGTCGGACCCTGTCAGCACGATACAGCGCACCGTTGCATCCTTGTCCGCCGCGATCAGAACATCTGCCAGTTCCGCCATCATCTGGGCGTTCAGCGCGTTCAAGGCCTCGGGTCGGTTGAGCCGGATGAGGGCGACACCTTCATTCATCTCGACGATCAGTGTCGCGTAAGCCATGCAGTCACACCCCGGTTTCGATGCTTAGGTTCTAGTCATCTCTGGCAGCGCGGACAATAGAACGAAGATCGGCCCGATTGGACGATGCGGGTGATGCTGCCCGTGCAGCCTTCGGTAACGCAGGGCGCGCCTTCGCGGCCGTAGACGCGGAAGGTGTGCTGGAAATAGCCCAACTCGCCATCTGTCTGGCGGTAATCGCGCAGGGAGGAGCCGCCTGCCGTGATCGCCTCGGTCAAGACTTCGCGGATCAGGGGGACCAAGGCACCCACCTTGCGGGCCGGGATATCACCGGCCAGCCGCTGCGGGCCGATGCCTGCGCGAAACAAGACTTCGGCGACATAGATATTGCCGAGGCCCGCGACGATACGCTGATCAAGCAGGGCGGATTTTATGGGGGTGATGCGGCCTTTGAGGCGGGAGACGAGGTAGGCTTCGGAAAAATCATTACCAAGTGGTTCGGGCCCGATGCTGAGGAGCAAGGGATGCGCATCGCCAGCATGGGTGGACAGCAGGTCCATCGCGCCAAAGCGGCGGGCGTCGTTGAAGGTGACACGCGCCCCGCCTGCCATGTCGAGGACGACATGGTCATGCTTGGCGGGCGCAGGGTGGTCGTGATGAAAATCGCCGATCATGGCCCCGGAAATGAGCATGCGGCCCGACATGCCAAGATGAATCAGCAGCGTTTCGCCGGAGGACAGATCGGCGAGGATGTACTTGGAGCGCCTGCGCAGACACAGAACGGTTTTGCCTGTGAGCCGTTCTGCCATGCCGAGGGGCAAGGGCCAGCGCAGATCGGGGCGGTTGACCTGCGCCTGCGCTATAATCTGCCCGGTCATCACGGGTTCCAGCCCGCGGCGGACAGTTTCAACTTCGGGCAGTTCGGGCATTGCGGGCCTTTGGCGATGAAAGGACGGGGTGCCGCATTGCAGCGGCGCATTTGACACCTATAAGTAGGCACTGACTGAAGGACACAAGACCCCATGCAAGACGACAGCGCGCAGCAAGATACAACCCATTTCGGTTTCCAGACAGTGGACGCCGCGGAAAAGGCCGGGATGGTGCATGGGGTGTTCAGCCGGGTGGCGAGCAAATATGACATCATGAACGATGTGATGTCGGGCGGGGTTCACCGGCTGTGGAAGGATGCGATGATGGACTGGCTGGCCCCGCGCCCCGGCCAGCGCCTTTTGGACGTGGCGGGTGGGACGGGGGATGTGGCATTCCGGTTCCTGAAACGGGCCGAAGGGTCTGTGGCCACGGTGCTGGACATGACGGAATCGATGCTGATTTCGGGGCGTCAGCGGGCGGACGCGGACAAGATGGCGGACCGTCTGGATTGGGTGGTGGGCGATGCGATGGCCCTGCCGTTCGCGGCGAATACATTCGATGTCTACACCATCAGTTTTGGCATCAGGAACGTGACGCGGATCGGGGATGCGCTGGCCGAGGCTTACCGCGTGCTGCGTCCGGGCGGGCGGTTGATGGTGCTGGAATTCAGCCAGTTGCCGAACCCTGCAATGCAGTGGGCTTATGACCGGTATTCGTTCAACGTGATCCCGGTGATGGGGCAGATCATTGCAGGCGACAGGGCGAGCTATCAGTATCTGGTCGAATCGATCCGCAAATTTCCTGATCAGGAGCAGTTCGCGGCAATGATCCGCGCGGCGGGTTTTGGTCAGGTGAAATTCCGCAACATGACGATGGGTGTGGCGGCCCTGCATTCCGGGTGGAAACTGTAGGTGCGCGGACCCCATAACATCTGGCGGCTGATCCGGACGCTGGCCACGCTGGAACGCACAGGCGGCATCGGTGTGGTGCTGGAGGCGTTTCATGCGCCGCCGCGCCTGCGGGTTGTGGCGCATGTTCTGGGCTGGCCGTTCAAATGGCTGGGCCTGAAGGGCGACCCTGATCTGCCGCCTGCGACGCGGGCGCTGACGGCGCTGGGCCCGGCCTACATCAAATTCGGGCAGGTTCTGTCAACGCGGCCCGATATCATCGGGGACGAACTGGCGCTGCAGCTGAAGTATCTTCAGGACAAATTGCCGCCCTTTCCGATGGCGGTTGCGCGCAAGATGATCGAGGCGGAGCTGGCGCTGCCGGTGGATCAGATGTTCAGCGAGTTTTCCGAACCGGTGGCGGCGGCGTCCATCGCGCAGGTGCATCGGGCGCGGCTGGCGGACACGGGGCAGGAAGTGGCGGTCAAGGTGCTGCGCCCGAACATCGGGCGGGCCTTTCGCAAGGACATCGACGCGTTTTATCTGGCAGCGCGGATCATCGAGCTGCTGGCACCTGCGGCGCGCCGGTTGCGCCCGACGGATGTGATCACGCATTTCGACGGCGTGGTGCAGGGCGAGTTGGACCTGCGGCTGGAGGCGGCGGCAGCGGGTGAATTCGCGGCGAACACAAAGGACGATGCGGGTTTTCAGGTGCCGAAGGTGATCTGGCATCTGTCGGGACGGCAGGTGATGACGCTGGACTGGGCCGAAGGCACGAACATGGCCGACAATGGGGCAATCGACGCGGCAGGGCATGACCGGACGCGGCTGGCGACACGGGTGTTGCAACTGTTCCTGAGCCACGCGCTGCGGGACGGATATTTCCATGCGGACATGCATCAGGGGAACCTGAAGGTTGCGGCGAACGGCAATATCATCGCCTTTGATTTCGGGATCATGGGGCGGCTGGATGAATACACGCGGCGGGTCTATGCGGAAATTCTGTTCGGGTTCATCCGCAAGGATTACCGGCGGGTGGCGGAAGTGCATTTCGAGGCGGGTTATGTGCCGCCGGACCACGACATCGACGAATTCGCGCGTGCCCTGCGGGTGGTGGGCGAGCCGATTTTCGGGATGGACGCCAGCCGGATTTCGATGGCGCGGCTGCTGTCCTATCTGTTCGAGGTGACGGAACGTTTCGGGATGGAGACGCGGACGGAACTGATCCTGTTGCAGCGCACGATGGTGGTGGTCGAAGGCGTGGCGCGGGGGCTGGACCCGCATATGAACATCTGGCAGGTGGCCGCGCCGACGGTGCAGGACTACATCACACGCAATATCGGACCAAAGGCCTTCGTGCGCGATCTGGTCAAGACGGCACGGGTACTGGCGCGGTTTGCGCCAAAACTGCCCGCGATGGTGGAGGCGCAGTTGTTGCGTCAGGCAGATCAGCCCCAGGCGAAACCGCAGGCACCGCTGCACCCGATTGTCTGGGCGGGGGCGGGGGCAGGTCTGTTGGCCATGGGGATCTGGATCGGGACAGTGTTGTGATTCAGGTCTTGAGTGCGGCCAGTTCCAGACGCAAGGCCTGCGCATAATCCACGTCGCCACGTTCGGCCTTCCACAGGCAATGCGCCGCCATGCGCCAGTGAAACAGGGGCGCAAGCGCGCGGTAGCGGGCGACGGTGGCGGGGTCGGGATAGGCGGCGAGGAAAGCCGCGCCCTCATCTTGGGT
>JANMDH010000093.1:0-3169 GCA_031376195.1 Gemmobacter sp.
TGCTGAAACTGCAGCACGGCGCGCCGGTCCGGCGGTTCAACTGGACCATGACGGTCAATCCGCTGCTTGATACCGCGCCCGAAACATATCCGATCTGGGGTCCGACAAAGGCATCGTTGACGCCCGAAACCCTGGGCTACAAACAGCACCTGCGGGTGGAATTGCAGGCCCTGTTCCGCCTGCCGCGATCCAATGCCATCGCATTTTCGATCCGTTGCTATCTGGGAAAGTTCGAAGAGCTGGTCACCCAGCCTAAGTGGGCGCGCCGCCTTCACCGCGTGGTGCGCGACCTGCACCCGGATGTGGCGGCCTACAAAGGCTTTTTGCGCAACCGCGATGCCATGGTAGCCTGGCTGTCCAAATATGACGACGGCGCGCCCACGTCACCCGGTTTCTGGCCCGAGGATTGATCCCCGATGCAGCACGACGGCCCGCTTCGACTTGGTTTCCTGATGTTTCCGGGCTTCCCGATGGCCTGCCTTACCTCGGCCATCGAACCCTTGCGCGCGGCCAATGAAATCACTGGCCGCAAGGCTTTCGCATGGCAGCTGGTGGCGGAAAGCCTGGCACCTGTTACGTCGTCGGCTGACGTCCGGTTCGAGCCGGATGTGACGCTGGCCGATTGCGGATCGGTGGATCATCTGTACCTTCTTTCGCCACCGACAGGTCAGTTTTCTGATGCGCGGTCAGGGTCGGCCCGGCTGCGCTGGCTGGACCGGACGGGTGTCGTCCTTGGCGCTTTCTCGGGCGGCATTTTTCCCTTGGCACGCGCCGGGCTGATGGAGGGGCGGGGTTGCTCGGTCCACTGGTGCTATGAAGCGGCGTTCAAGGCGGAATTCCCGAAAACAGCGCCCAGCGAAGCGGTCATCGTGCGCGAAAAGCGGCGCATCACCGCCTCGGGTGCCGGGGCGGTTTTTGACCTGATGCTGCGGTTGATCGAAGAACGGCTGGGCCACGAATACATGACCGAAGTTGCCTGCTGGTTCCAACACCCCTTCATGCGCGATGAAAATGCCAGCCAGAAAGTGCCGGTGGCCCGGACCGGCAACACCGCAGACCGCTTGCTGCCCGCGATCCGCGAGGCAATCGCGCTGTTCGAGTCCCATGTTGAAGACACGCTGCGCATTCCCGATGTCGCCGCTGCCGTCGATATGTCGGGTCGTCACTTCGAACGGATATTCAAGCGGGAAACCGGGCAGAGCCCCCTGCGGTATTACCGTCAGTTGCGGTTGTCAAAGGCACGTCAGCGGGTGCTGTATCTAAACGATCCCCTAAGCGAAATTGCGGCGTCGGTTGGATATCTGACCACGGCGCAGATGGTGCGCGACTACATCGCGCAGTTCGGTGTCAGCCCAAAGTATGAGCGGCAAATGCTTGCGGGAATGCGCGACACCTCTGCGTTGCAGCCTTTGGCAACCGAATAGACGGCAGTCCGGCGAACACGGAATTGCAGTCGTGCCGAACATTGGGCGCAACCGGATAGGGGCGCGGCATCTGGAAAACCGCAGCCCCCTTCGTTGCTTATCGGCAACCAACCTGCTTCTCCACAATGACGACGCGGCCATTGCACGCGTGCAACCAAACTTAAGATACTGAATAAAAGAGGTATTACGAAATTTCGTAAAAGCAGCGCGACGATATGTGACCAACCGCGCCGTGGTTCAGAACAGTCGCACCGCACACAAAGCTGTCGAAGCTTGCCCTGCAGCCAATCAAAACGACTGCTCCACAACATCCCGTGCCGGAACGCGGCGTGCGCCTTCCCCACGCTGTTGATACAGGGTCATGTGCGATAACCTCGGGGCCACTTGCGTGCTACCGCTTGTGCCATACCTGCACCGTGTCTATTCTTGCAGATGAACAAGTTTGAATGGCAATAAACTAGCGTAAAAGGCACCGCCATGCTCGACCGTGCTTATCCCAGCGTGATCCCCGGGCCTCCGCGACCCAGCAGGATCCTGACACCGCGTGATCTGCAACGTCATCGCGGGCTGGAACGTCAGACCGTGCCGGGTGGCGGGGCGTGGCTGTTGCAGATGGGGCAGGGTGACCTTATCACAATCATCAACGACGAAGGCGGCCAGCCAGTTGAATTGGTCGCGACGGGCAGCGATGGCCGGGTCAACGCGGCCCATCTGGGTCATGCGCCGAATTCGGATGCAGGCGGGTTGAAGGCTATGCTCGCCCTTGGTGACAAGGCAGGGCCGGGCTTGTCCCGCCTGCGCCTTGGGCTTGCGTCGCGCGGCATTGATCTTGCCAACGCCGGGGCAGTGCGCCTGTTCGATGCCGCAACACCACCAAAGGCCCGGCAGGATTTTACCGCGCAGTCCGATGGCTGGCTGATCGTCGCCGCCGTTGGTGTGCCGATGATGCCACACGCACAGAACACCGCCACCCCGATCACGGTTGAGGTTCAGCGGGCAAATCCGCGCCACATCGGCAAACATGATCTGCCTGACCCGTTGGCCGACCCGCTCATCGATCTGCGCGTGAAATCTGCAACCGCCGAAAGCTATGTCGTCAAGGCGGGTGACTATATCCAGATCCTTGATGTTGACGGCCGTCAGTGTACCGATTTCCAGTGCTTTGACGCCAGAAAGCTGGAACGCGGCATTGAACATGCGTTGGATGTGACCACCTCACGCACGCTGATCGGTCATGCCTATGCAATGCCCGGCCTGCATTCCAAATACTATGATCAGGATTGGGTGCCTCTTGTTGAAGTCGTGCAGGATACGGTGGGGCGTCACGATGCCTTTGCCATGGCCTGCGCATCCAAATATTATGACGAGATCGGCTATCCCGGTCACGTCAACTGTTCAGACAATTTCAATGCGGCGCTCGCGCATTACGGGGTCGCACCGCGCCCCGGCTGGATGGCGGTCAACTTGTTTTTCAACACCAATATCGATGCGCATGGCGTGCTCATCAGTGACGAGCCGTGGAGCAGGCCCGGTGATTATGTGCTGATGCGCGCACTGACCGATCTGGTTTGCGTCAATTCCGCCTGCCCGGACGATACCTCGCCCGCGAATGGCTGGTATCTGTCGGATATTCACGTCCGCACCTATTCCGGGGCTGAAAAGTTCAGCCGCGCCGTTGCCTATCGCCCCACGCCCGACGAGGAGCCGAAGATGACCAAGGACACCGCCTTTCATGCGCGCATCGC
>JANMDH010000101.1:0-1658 GCA_031376195.1 Gemmobacter sp.
TCATCGAAAAGATCATCGTCAAGGAAATCGTGCGCTCCAACCGCGAAAAGCTGCCCGAACGGCGCAAGGGCTATACCCAGAAAGCCATCGTCGGCGGTCACAAGGTTTACCTGCGCACCGGCGAATACCGCGACGGCACGCTGGGCGAGATTTTCATCGACATGCACAAGGAAGGTGCCGGTTTCCGCGCGATGATGAACAACTTCGCCATCGCCGTGTCGGTCGGTCTGCAATACGGCGTGCCACTGGAAGAATTCGTGGAGGCGTTCACCTTCACCAAATTCGAACCGGCCGGCATGGTGCAGGGCAATGACAGCATCAAGAACGCGACCTCGATCCTCGACTACATCTTCCGCGAACTGGCGGTCAGCTATTTGGATCGCACCGATCTGGCGCATGTGAAACCCGTCGGATCGTCCTTCGACGACATCGGCGGCGGCATTGACGAGGGCAAGCGCAACGTATCGGAGGTAAGCGAATCCGCCGCCTCCAGATCGCTGGAACTGCTGCGGCGCGTCAGCTCCACTGGATACCTGCGCAACCGTCTGCAACCGCAGGAACTGGTGGTGTTCCAAGGCGGGATCGGGGCCACGACCGTTGGCAATGGGGCCGAGATGACCGCGAGCGTGGGGATGCTGATGCCCGAGGCGGGCATGACCATGGGGGCGACCGCACTCGCCACCGGAACGGTGGGCATGGACCTACGCGTGAAGGCCAAGATGCAAGGCTACGAAGGCGATCCCTGCGGCGAATGCGGCAACTACACACTGGTCCGCAACGGCACCTGCATGAAGTGCAACACCTGCGGCGGGACGAGCGGGTGTAGTTGAGTTGAGATTTGGGTTGGGGCGCAGCGCGGCAACGCTACGCCCCGGCTCTCCCGCGTTGTTGTGCACGCTGCGGGATAAGCTGTCTCGGCCCTCGCGGGTCGATGGTCAGGTGGACCACGAACGATGGCAGTGATCAATGGCGTGTTCGCCTATACAGGATTCCCCCACAGCAAACTGTGGGCCCCTGTGGAAAAAAGGAACTAAACATGGCTACGAACCCCCCAACTGGTGACGGACATAGAAACGGTGCTGTCAAAGATCGTTCTCAGGTGTTCAACCCCAAAACTGAAACTTGGACGAAACGTGACTCCGACACGGGTAAATTTTTGGATGGCAAGAAAGACGGAACGCCATTCAAAGGTGTCCGAAAAGAGAAATGATCCTGCGCATTGTCCTCATGGCTTACTCAAAGAGTCAGGAGCGAATGAGCAGAGTAAGAAGTGCGCGGGGCCACCCTGCGCATTTTTTCGTCCTTAGCCAATAATTTAACAGACTTTTTTCACCATTCCCGGCGCGCCTCTTGCGGCTTGCCAGTGGCAAGCCCGGCGTGCCGTTGACCGAAGGCGACAGCCGCAGGTCAAGGGGCCATCCGCAATACTGAACCTCTCAATCGGTGCGCGCCTGACTGGGCGGGCGCATCTTCGCGCCTGCCATAGGGCAGGCAGGCGCGGACCGATTTGTCACGGGCCAAATCGGTCGGGATATGTGGGCGGGGTTTTGCTTAAACATGCCACGCTATGGCACGCACACGGAGCCAAAGGTGAGATGCCTTCCAAACCGTTCTGGCGTTGATACGTTGCACTCCCCACATCCCGGCGTAGGCCGGGA
>JANMDH010000130.1:0-2499 GCA_031376195.1 Gemmobacter sp.
CGCGCGCCCCTGAGTGATATCGTGATCGCTGTTGTCGATGAAAGCGCCAGCCAGTCGGTCAGTGACCGCCCCGCCCAGGTGGCCGAGGCGCTGTCGTCCGTTCAGGCCGAAATCGCGGCGCTGGACAACACGGAACTGCGCGTGATCCGCCTTGGCGATGCGCCGGGTGATGGCGGCACGCAGGCCATGACCGCCCTTTCCGAAGCGCTGGCCGAAGAACCTCGCGCCCGGGTGGCAGGGGCGATCATCATCACTGACGGTCAGGTCCATGACTTGCCCTTGGCCCCCGCAATGCCTGCCCCGCTGCATGTTCTGCTGACCGGGCACGCGGCAGATTGGGACCGCCGCCTGATCATCAAGAACGCCCCCGCCTTCGGGATACTGGGCGAAGAGGTGATGCTGACCGTACGCGTCGAAGATCAGGGCGCCGTCCCGGAAGACATGGCCGGGGCCGCCGATCTGTCGATTGCGATTGATGGGGCAGAACCGGAAACATACCGCGTACCGGTGGGCGAGGATATGGAACTTCCGCTGACGCTGCCCCACGGCGGGGCGAACGTCCTGCAGTTTCAGGTGGCCGTGATGGAAGGCGAGCTGACAGACCGCAATAATGCCGCCGTCCTGTCAATCAATGGCGTGCGTGATCGCTTGCGGGTGCTGCTGATTTCGGGCGAGCCGCACGCGGGCGAACGGGTCTGGCGCAACCTGCTGAAATCGGATGCGTCGGTCGATCTTGTGCATTTCACGATCCTGCGCCCACCCGAAAAGCAGGATGGCATCCCGGTTGAGGAACTTTCCCTGATCGCCTTTCCGACCCGCGAGTTGTTCGTGGAGAAAATTCAGGAATTCGATCTGATCATCTTCGACCGCTATCGCCTGCGGGGCATTCTGCCGCTGTCCTATCTTGAAAATGTGCGCGATTATGTGCGGGGCGGCGGCACGGTGCTGGTCGCGGCAGGGCCGGAGTTTGGCACGGCTGACAGCCTCTGGCGGTCACCATTGGCCGATATTCTGCCGGTGGAGGCGACAAGCCGGGTGCTGGAAGGCGGGTTCCGCCCCGTGTTGACGGAACTGGGCAAACGGCATCCGGTGACCCAGGGCCTTGACAAGGATGCGCCCGATGCTGGCTGGGGCCGCTGGTTCCGCCAGATCGAGATTACGGCGCGTGAAGGCAGTCAGGTGGTGATGAGCGGGGTTGACGACCTGCCACTGCTGGTTCTGGCGCGCGAAGGCGAAGGGCGGGTGGCGGTGCTGGCATCGGATCAGGCCTGGCTTTGGGGCCGGGGCTATGAAGGCGGCGGGCCGCAGTTGGAACTGCTGCGCAGACTTGCGCACTGGATGCTGAAAGAACCCGAACTGGAGGAAGAGGCGCTGACAGCCACGGCTGTGGGTGATGTGGTGTCGATCAGTCGCCGATCGATTGCCGAGGTTCCGCCGGGCGATGTGACGGTGACCCTGCCCGACGGCACCGAAACCGTGCTTACCCTGCCGGAGGTGGAACCGGGCCACTTCGCGATGGACTGGACAGCGCCGGGCGTGGGCCTGTACCGCCTGACGCAGGACGATCTGGAAACGGTGGTCGCGGTTGGGCCGTCAGCGCCCAAGGAATTTGAGGAAACGATCGCGAGCGGCGATAAACTGGCCCCGATGGTCGACGCGGCAGCGGGTGGACTTCTGCAGATCGAGGATGGTGTTCCCGACATCCGACGCGTTGGCGAAGGCCGCGTTGCAGCGGGTCGTGGCTGGATCGGCATCACCCCGCGCGGGGCCTATGTGACACAGGACGTGCGGCTGGCGGCCCTGCTGCCGGGCTGGGCCTATTTGTTGCTGGCGGCGGGACTGGCCCTGGCGGCCTGACTGCGCGAAGGGCGGTTCACGGGGCGGAAGGCATAGCTTGCACGCGTGCAAGATTGATCAACACATTGATTTAATTGTAAACAACGAACATCATTTAATGTTTGTTCATCCATCCGCGCGACGCGCCGCCTTCGCATACACCTTTCCCCGTTCCCGCTTTCCCACCGCGATCACGACCACCACCAGTTCCCGATCCCGCACCTCATAAACCAGCCGGAATCCAGATGCGGCCAGCTTGATTTTATAGCGGTTCGCCGCCCCGTGCAGGCGAGCTGCGGGTATATGCGGGCTGTCCAACCGTTCGGCCAATTTTTTCTTGAAATGGGTCTGCACCGTTGCGCCCAGCCTTTCCCATTCGTGCAGGGCTTCCTGCTTGAATGTCAGGTCATAGCGCGTCAAGCGAAACGGCCACTTCCGGACTGCCCGCCCGCGCGTCGGCGATGGCGTTCAGGTCCATATCGTCCAACCGTTCCAGCATCGCCTCATACGCTGCGACAGGCACGCAATAAAAGGCAGGCTTGTTGCGGTTCAGAATGGCCACAGTGCCGCCCGACCCCGCGTCAACCGTTCCCATCGGATCACGTTTAAGGTCGGTAACGCTGGCGGTGAAGCCTGCATGGATGGCGTGGGTCATAAAGTTCC
>JANMDH010000136.1:0-10645 GCA_031376195.1 Gemmobacter sp.
TGGTCGTGGCCCTCGGCTCTGGCGGGTCAGATGTGCCCGACGCAGCGGCCTTGGAATTGGTCTGGGGCTACGGCGCCGGCAATGACCTCACCCGACGCGACCTGCAGGCGGCGGCCAAATTGGCGCGCAGGCCGTGGGACATGTCCAAAGGGTTTGACCGCTCTGCGCTGGTCGGCCCCTTGACCCGCGCCAAGCCGGGCCAAATGCCGCATGGCATGATCCGCGCGCATGTAAACGGCCAGTTGCGGCAAGAGGCGCGGTTGTCCGACATGATCTGGTCCGTGCCTGCCCTGCTCTCTGCCCTGTCGCGGCTGGTCGCACTGTGCCCCGGCGACCTGATTTTTACCGGAACCCCGGCCGGTGTCGGCCCGTTGCAGCGCGGGGATACCTGTGTCGTCACGATTGACGGGCTGGATGCGGCAGAGGTTCAGATCATTTAGCGCGGGTAGGGTTTTATGGGGTCCGCCGCCCCGGTCTTGAACCGCAGCCGCGACCGCGCCATTCCCTTTCTGCGACGTCAATTTTCACGCATGCAACCCCCGTGTCTTCATTCGAGGGGAACGGCCTTTTGAGCCTGTATCGCCTGTTTTATCAGGGATGCGACCCGATCACGGGACCGGCGGTCCGTGCCGTTCCACGAACGCCACCATGCGCGGCAGGCAGTTGCCGCGCAGATCATAGCCATCCAGAATGGTCTGCCGCGCCGCCGCCCGCAGATCGGTGAACCGCCCCGGCTGCGCCAGCGCCTTCGTCAGCATTGCAGCCCAGCCTTCGACATCAAAGAAATCGACCAGCCGCCCGTTCACTCCGTCATTGATCAGCTCCTGCACCGGGGCTGTTCGTGACCCCACCACCAGCGCCCCCGCCGACATCGCCTCCAGCATCGACCATGACAAAACAAACGGATAGGTCAGATACGCATGCACCCGCGTCACCTGCATTAGTGACACAAAGGTCGGATAGGGCACTTTGCCCACGAAATGCACACGGTTCAAATCAATCCGCCCGTCCACTTCCGACAGGAAGTTCTGCTTCCAGGTGGTCCCCTTGGGCGCAGGCCGCCCATAGCTCACGTCATCCCCCCCCACGATAACCACCTCGCAGTCGGGCCGCGCCGCCATTACCTGCGGCAAGGCCCGCATAAAGGTGTGATAACCCCGGTAGGGTTCCAGATTGCGGTTCACGAAGGACAGAACCTCGTCCCCTGCCCGCATGACCTTGCCGTTCGGAAGCGTGAAAGTCGCCTCAGGGTTCGGCTTCAACACGGACGTATCCACCCCGTCAAAGATCACTTCGATCTGATTCCGCAAGATTGGCGGATAGGTGCTCGCCTGCCATTTTGTCGGCGAAAGCCCCGCATCCGCGTGCAGCAAGGACTGCCCAAGATGCGTTGTCCGACCCTGCGCGATCATCACCTGATCAAACGTCGGTTTGTCGAACTCCGGGTCGAACCCCACGTCCGCCCCCCGGCCCTTGTAATAAAACTCGGCATAGACCAGCAGCTTTGCCTCCGGCCACACCTCTTTCAGAAACAGTGTTTCCCCCCATCCCGAATGACCGAAGATTACATCCGGGATATAGCCCTGCTTTTCACGCAGCGTCATCGCCGCCCGCGCAACTGTCACTCCCCGGTCGCTCATCAACGTGTAATTCCGCCCCAGGCGCGTCAGCGCCGGGTCCGGCTGCGGCGCGTCGTGTTTGTATTTCACGACCGGAATGGCCGAAGTGCGGGCATTGGCGCCGTCTGTCAGGGCCAGACATTCATGCCCGCGTTTTTGCAATTCAGGGGCCAGATGAAGAAACTGACCAGGAAAATTCTGGTGTACAAATAAGACTTTCAAGGTTCCCGCCCGACTTAGGACTGCCCGAATGCGGCAGCCATCAAACTCCGCGTATAGTCGGTTTCCGGTGACTGGAAAACCTTTTGCGACGTGCCTTCTTCCACAACGTCACCATTTTTCATCACCATCACCTTGTGGGCCAATGCCCGAATGACCCGCAGGTCATGGCTGATGAACAGATAGGCAAGCCGGTATCGGGCCTGAAGGTCACGCAGCAGGTCAACGATCTGCACCTGCACCGTCATGTCTAGCGCACTCGTCGGCTCATCAAGCACCACAAGTTTCGGGCGCAGGATCATGGCGCGCGCAATCGCGATCCTTTGGCGCTGCCCCCCCGAAAATTCATGGGGATAGCGCCCCATGGCAGCAGGGT
Organism: Gemmobacter sp.; assembly: GCA_031376195.1. Taxonomy (GTDB): domain Bacteria; phylum Pseudomonadota; class Alphaproteobacteria; order Rhodobacterales; family Rhodobacteraceae; genus JANPIX01. Next base: position 2,215 of record JANMDH010000136.1, read on the forward strand.
CGAGGCCGACCTCGCCCATCATGTCGGCCACCAGATCGCGGGGGTTGCGCCCGGGTTCCACCCCATGCACGCCCAGCCCTTCGGCGATGATCTGTTCGACCGTCATGCGCGGCGACAGGCTTCCGAACGGATCCTGGAACACGATCTGCATATCGCGGCGCAGATCGCGCATCCGGGCCGACCGATAGCCCTGCACATCCTGCCCCATCAGCACGATCGGCCCCTCCGACGGGATCAGCCGCAGGATCGACAGCGCCAGCGTGGTTTTCCCAGACCCGCTTTCCCCAACGATCCCCAGGGTTTCACCCGCCCGCACTGACAGGCTCGCGCTGTTCACCGCCTTCACATACCCCGTCGTGCGGCGCAGCAGGCCCGTCTGGATCGGGAACCATATGCGCAAGGCGTCGGTTCGCAGCACTTCAGGCGCATCCGCAGCCACCGGGCCGGGTGCGCCTTTCGGTTCCGACAACAGCAGCTTTTGCGTGTAAGGGTGCTGGGGATTGGCAAAAATCGCGGCCGTCGCCCCCTGTTCGACAATCTCGCCCCCCTGCATCACGCAGACCCTGTCCGCGATGCGGCGCACAATCCCAAGGTCGTGGGTGATGAACAGCAGGCTCAAACCCTCACGCGCCTTCAAATCGGCCAGCAGGTCAAGGATTTGCGCCTGAATCGTCACGTCCAGCGCCGTCGTCGGTTCATCTGCGATCAACAGGTCCGGCCCGTTCGCCAGCGCCATCGCGATCATCACACGCTGCCGCTGCCCCCCCGACAACTGATGCGGATAGGCCCCAAGCCGGCTTTCCGCGCCCGCGATGCCAACCTTGTCCAGCAGGTCCAGAATGCGCACCCGCGCAGCATCCCCCTTCAATCCCTGATGCAACGACAGGCTTTCGGCCAGTTGCCGTTCAATCGTATGCAGCGGGTTCAGGCTGGTCATCGGTTCCTGAAAGATGAAACTGATGTCATTCCCCCGCACCTTGCGCAGGGCGGATTCGGGCACGCCAACCATATCGGCCCCGTTATACCGGATGCTGCCGGTCACGCTGGCGCTGTCCGGCAACAGCCCCACCGTCGACAGCGCCGTTACCGATTTACCTGACCCGCTTTCACCCACCAGTGCGACCGTCTCGCCACGGTTCACAGTGAAACTGACACCTTTCACCGCGTGAATGACCCGCCCGTCCTGCTGAAAACCGACCGACAGGTTTTGCACCGCCAACAACACATCACTCATCGAAAGGTCTTTCGCGGGTCAAAGGCATCGCGCACACCTTCAAAGATGAACACCAGCAGCGACAGCATGATGCCAAAGGTCGCAAAGGCGGTAAAGGCGAGCCAGGGGGCCTGCAGGTTCTGTTTGGCCTGCTGGGTCAATTCGCCCAGCGAAGGTGAACTCGACGGCAGGCCAAAGCCCAGAAAATCAAGTGCTGCCAGCGACCCGATGGTGCCGGTGATGATGAACGGCAGCATCGTCACCGTGGCGACCATCGCATTCGGCAGGACATGGCGGAACATGATCACGCGGTCCTTTACCCCCAAGGCACGGGCGGCGCGGACATATTCAAAATTCCGCGCCCGCAGGAATTCGGCACGGACCAGCCCGACAAGGGCCGTCCAGCCGAACAGGACCATCAGCCCCACCAGCAGCCAGAAATTCATCGGAATGATCGCGGCAACAATGATGATGATGTACAGGCTGGGCGTTGCGCCCCAAACTTCGATCACGCGTTGAAGCGTCAGGTCGGTTAGGCCACCGAAATAGCCCTGAACTGCCCCTGCCGTGATCCCCACAACCGATGTCAGTGCGGTCACGATCAGCGCGAAAAGGATAGACAGGCGAAACCCGTAGATCACCCGCGCCAGCACATCGCGCGACGTATCATCGGTCCCGAGATAGTTCTGCCAATCCGGCGGTCCGGGGGCGACACCGTCCTTATCGACGATGGTGTTATAGCTGTAGGGGACGGGCGGCCAAAAAATCCAGCCCGTCTGAACCGCCTGCCCCGCCACAGTGCCCGACGCGGCAACCTCGGCAATCACCGCGTCGGGATCATCAAAACAGCTCACCTCACCCGCGGCCTTGATCAGGCATTCCACGACAACATCGTGATACTTTGCCTCGGTCTTGAAATCTCCGCCAAAGGCCGTCTCGGGATAGAATTTCAGGACCGGGCTGTAATAGTCACCCTTGTATTGCACCAAAAGGGGTTTGTCGTTCGCCAGCACTTCGGCAAACAGCGACAGACCGAACAGCACAGCGAAAATGCACAGCGACCAGACCGCGCGGCGGTTCGCCTTGAAATTGCGCCAGCGCCGCTGATTCAGGGGGGACAAGGCCACGCGCTAACCCCGCCGTCCGAAATCAATGCGGGGGTCAATCCACACATACATCAGATCCGACAGAATACCGACCACCAGCCCCAGAATGCCAAACACGAACAACGTGCCGAAAATGACCGGAAAATCCCGCGCAATCGCCGCCTCGAACCCCAGACGCCCAAGGCCGTCCAGCGAAAAGATCGTCTCGATGATCAGACTGCCACCGAAGAACACGCTGACGAACACGGCCGGAAATCCCGCGATCACGATCAGCATCGCATTGCGGAACACATGGCCGTACAGAACCGAGGCTTCCGACAATCCCTTGGCGCGGGCGGTCATCACATATTGCTTCTTGATCTCTTCCAGAAAGCTGTTCTTGGTCAGCAAGGTCAGGGTCGCGAAACTCGCGATGGTGGATGCGGCAATCGGCAGGCACATGTGCCACGCATAATCGACGATCTTGCCCCAGACAGACAGCGCTTCCCAGTTGTCCGATGTCAGACCCCGCAACGGGAACCACTGATAATAAGACCCCCCCGCGAACACGACCAGCAGCAGGATCGCAAACAGAAATCCGGGAATCGCATAACCGACGATAATGGCCCCACTGGTCCAGGTATCGAACGGCGTGCCATCTCGCACCGCCTTGCGGATCCCGAGGGGGATCGAGACAAGATAGGCGATCAGCGTGGACCACAGACCAAGAGAGATCGAGACAGGCATCTTTTCCAGCACAAGGTCGAGCACGCTGATCGACCGGAAATAGCTTTCACCAAAGTCAAAGCGCAGATAATTGCCCATCATGATGAAAAAACGTTCCACTACGGGGATCGTCTCTTTACGGCATTCCGGGGCTTTGGTTGACGGTATCCCGGTGAACCCTTCTGCGCAGACGATCCGGGCAAAGCCAAACTGCGCCTCCAGCTGGTCGATGAATTCGGGGGGCAGCCCCCGCGCGCCAATATAGCCCGATTGGTCGGACGCGCCGCCCGTATCCTGCCCCGCATCCCCGCCGCCGGCGACGTTCTGAAACACGTCGCCGTCGCCTTCCAGCCGGGCCAGCACCTGTTCCACTGGCCCGCCCGGCACAAATTGGGTCAGCGAAAAGTTGACAACCATGATCCCGATCAACGTCGGGATCACCAACAGCAGGCGGCGAAGAATATAGGCACCCATGGGCTGTAATGGTCCGATCTATTTCAGAACGCCGGCGGCCGTCAGTGCCTCAGCCTTCTGGGGATTGAACCACCAGAACGACAATTCGCCCAATGCATAGGGGGGCAGCGTGTCAGGGTGTTCGTACATGTCGTAATAGGCCACCGTATGGGTATTTTTGTACCACTGCGGCACCCAGAATGCCTCAGCCCGCAGCACCCTGTCCATCGCCTTGGTCGCCACCGTCAGCTTGTCATTCGTGTCCGCCGCCAGTACGACCTTGATCAAACGGTCCACCGCCGGGCTTTTCAGGCCCATCGTGTTGAAGGTCGAATTATCCGCAGATTCCGAACCGTAATACTGTTTCAAATCTGCCCCGGGAATGTAGTCACCCGCCGCACGGTCCGTCACGATGTCAAAGTCAAAGGCAGGCGGGCGCACGCGTTCTTCCATCTGCGCGCTGTCGACATTCGTCATTCGCGCATCCACACCCAGCGCCCGCAGATTTTCGACATACGGGTTGATCACCCTGTCAAAGCTGGGGCTATCGTTCAGGAATTCGATTTTCAGCGCCTTGCCCGCCGCATTCCGGCGCATGCCATCCTCACCGACCGTCCAGCCCGCGTCATCCAGCAGGGCACTCGCCTTGCGCAGATTTGCACGGTCAAGCTGTTTGCCACTCGACACCGGGGCCATCACCGCTTCGTCCGTCAGGATATTTGCAGGCAGCAGCCCCTCCGCCACTAAAGGCTCCAGGATCGCCACTTCTTCCGGCGCTGGCACACCCGTAGCGGCCAACCATGAGTTTTCCCAGATCGAATTGATCCGCGCATAAATTCCGTAGAACAGCGTTTCATTCGACCATTCGAAATTGAACATCAGGCCAATCGCCTGCCGCACCCGAATGTCGTTGAACACCTCGCGCCGCAAGTTGAACAGGAACGCCTGCCCCGGCGCCTTGCTGCCATTCGGCAATTCAACTTTTTTCACTTGCCCGTTTTTCACCGCCGGAAAATCATAGCCGGTGGCCCAGATGATCGACGACGCTTCGTTGCGGAACGTGTAACTTCCTCCCTTGAACCCCTCAAACGCCGCGTTGTAGTCGGCGTAATATTCGACGCGGATCCGGTCAAAGTTGTTCTGTCCAATATTGATCGGCAGGTTTTCGCCCCAATAGTCGGGATTTCGTTTGTAAGCCACGGTCTGGCCCACATCCATCCGATCCAGCACATAAGGCCCCGATCCCACAAAAGGCTCCAGGCTCGACTCTTCCAGATCGCGGTTGTTGGCCACATAGTCCGCCTTGGAAAACACCGACAACCCCCCCACGGTCGCAGGCAGATCGCGGGTCGGGAAATCGGGCATGAAGGTGAACTTGATGCGGTGCGCATCCAGCACCTCGGCCCCCTGCACCTGTTGGGCAAACACCTGCCGGAAATCGCTCAGCCCCTTGTCCCGAAAGACTTCATAGGAAAACATCACATCTTCGGCGGTCAGCGGCGTGCCATTGGAAAAGGTCGCTTCAGGCCGCAGGTTGAAAATCACCCAGGACCGATCCTGCGGATATTCCATCGTGCTGCACAACAGACAGTAGGACGCGCCAATTTCGTCGTTGGTCGCAACAAGGATCGTCTCGTACATCGCCGACGACAGTGACGCCGCACGTCCCTTCACCGAATACGGGTTCATCGAATCGAACCCGCCAAAAGCCCATTCCGATATTTCGCCCCCTTTGGGCGCATCGGGGTTCACATAGTCCAGATGCTTGAAATCCGCAGGATACTTCAGTTCGCCAAAGGGGGAAATCCCATGGCTGACGATCACCGCCTCCGCCTGACCTGCCCCCGCAAAGGTTGGCAGTGACAGCGCCGCCACCGCAGCCATCATGCCGATACGACCAAGCAGGGACCCAGCTTTCATCGCGCCACTTATGTCAATCATGTCACTACATTCCCCAAAGATCGGTTCAACCCGCCTGCTGTTCCCTGCAGCTAATGCGCAAAACGAAAAAGGCTCAAGTTGCGATTGTGTGAGCGGTGCCTGCAAAATTGAAAAGGGCTGCCTGATCGGGCAGCCCAAACCGAAAACCCTCAACCGGCTCCATCATTTCAGTGTTGCAAGCCACGCAATCACGTTTGCACGGTCTTCCGCCTTGGCCAAACCCGCAAAAGACATTTTCGTGCCGGGCGCATAGTTTTTGGGGCTTGTCAGGAAACCATTCATGTTTTCCGGTGTCCAGCTGTCACCCGCCATTGCCAGCAACGCCTCGGAATAGCCGAAGCCTTCGACCGATGCCTTGGCGCGGTCAATAACGCCGTTCAGATGCGGACCAATTCCATCTGACCCATCAACTTTGTGGCAGGATGCGCATTTGCCAAAAACCTTTTCGCCTGCGCCGGCATCTGCCACTGCCAGCAGTTCGGCGAATGGGGGGCCTTCTTCCGCCGGGGCCGCTTCATCCGTCGCAGCAGCGCCCGTGTCGATCGAATAGGCCTGTGCTATTTCTTCGCCGTCGTGCGATACGGGTTCCGTGTTATACGCGGACTCGGCGGCCCAGCTGCCCAACAGGAACACCAGAAGCGACCCGCAAAGGGCCCCGATTACTTTGGTCAGTGTCATCGTATCGAACATGGCTGGTCCCGATCTCGCATTCTATTGCGTGGTATGTATCCGCTTCCCCCCACGAACATCAAGGTGTAGTTAGCGCGACCAAACGCCCCTTTTGTGGGGTGAATGCGGGGACAGGGTTCAAAAATGCCAGGACGTATCGCATTTCAAGGGGAACCCGGTGCGTATTCGCATCAGGCCTGCCGTCAGGCACGTCCCCAGATGGACGCCGTGCCGTGCCGCACCTTTGAAGACGCGATTGATCTTTGCAAGACGGGCGCTGTCGATCTGGCGATGCTGGCGGTCGAAAATTCGACCTACGGCCGTGTGGCTGACGTACACACCCTGCTGCCGGAAAGCGGGCTGCATATCATAGACGAGGCTTTCGTACGGGTGCACATCAACCTGCTGGCCGTCAAAGGCACAGCCCTGAAAGACGTGCGCCGGGTGCGCTGCATGTCGATCCTTCTGGGGCAATGCCGGGACTTCCTGAAGGAACACGCGCTCGACACCCTGAACTGGACGGACAATGCCGCCGCCGCCCGCGATGTGGCCGCCCTGAAAAACCCGGCCGAAGGCGCACTTGCCTCCGAACTGGCAGCCGAGATTTACGGGCTGGATGTCCTCGCCCGACATATCGAAGATCAGGCGAACAACACCACCCGCTTTCTGGTGATGGCGCGGACACCGGATTATTCGCGTCGTGGCGACGGCCTGATGATGACGACGCTGACCTTTCGGGTGCGCAACATTCCCGCCGCCCTTTACAAGGCAATGGGCGGCTTTGCGACGAACGGCGTGAATATGACCAAACTGGAAAGTTACATGGTCGGCGGCAGTTTCACCGCAACGGAATTCTATGCCGACATAGAGGGGCATCCGGATGATGCAAATGTCGCCCGCGCGCTGGAAGAGCTTGCCTATTTCACCAGCGAATATTCAATTATCGGCGTCTACCCCGCAGACCACCAGCGCGGCTGACGCATCACATTTCGTAGGTGATGCGTTCATCCAGTTCAGCCAGAATTTTTCCGACCCGGTCAACAAACCGTTTTTGAATGGATGACTTTGCAAACTTTGCCGATTGCAGCATGATCCGCGCGGCTAAAGTGTTGGGTTTGGTTTCGACAGAAATCGACACACGCGTCTTGCGCGCCGACAATTCGATCAGATCAATCGAAATTGTCGCGTCAAACAGGTTTGACGTGCCCGCAAGAACGATTTGATTGGGTCGGGTCACCGTGGATGCGACCAGCGTCACTTCACGCGGTTTGCCCCGGAAGGTGGCCTTTACATCCCAGGTTGCCCCCATGACAAGACCCGCACCCTCGTCCTTTCGCGTCACCTGCATTCCGCGACGCAACGATGCACGTTCCCAGCGCTTGGTGTCGGCAAGCACGCCAAAAACCGTCTCAATCGGCGCAATGATGTCGTGGTGCGTGTTCATCTTCATTGGTTTTACGATCCTTTGGCAACCTTCGGTGCCGTTCTTGCGTCATTCCAGCCGATCCGCAAGCCAGTTTTCAATCAGCGCCTGCGCAATCGCCCCCCGCCGCGGTGGCCGCACGATCGGGTGGGTTCCCCCGAAAACCTGAACCAGATCTTGGCGCGTCAGCCACAACGCATCTTCGATTTCCTCGGGGTCACAAGTAATTTCGTCCGACACGGCCTCGGCCAGACAGCCGATCATCAACGACGCGGGAAATGGCCATGGCTGTGTTGCGATCACCCGCACCGAACCGACCTTTACACCCGTTTCCTCGGCCACTTCGCGGCGTACGGCCGCGTCCAGCGTCTCGCCCGGTTCCACAAATCCCGCAAGACAGGAATACATGCCCTCGGGCCAACCCGGCGACCGCCCAAGCAACAGGCGATTGCCGCGCACCACCAGCATGATGACCACCGGATCGGTGCGGGGAAAGTGATGTGCCCCACAGGCGCTGCATCCGCGCTGCCATCCGCCTGCCTCGGGCAGGGTTGCCGCCCCGCACGTGGCGCAAAACGCATGGCTTCGGTGCCAGTGAAGCAGCGCCTTGGCCGTGGCTGCCAATTCCCCGTCACGCGCTGTCAGCGCCGTCATCACGCCGCGCAGTTCGACAAAGGCACTGTTGGCCGGTGCTGCCGGGTGGTGCTGTTCGCTTGGGTCAAAGAAACCTTGCTCAACCGCGTCCGACGCGGCCTCGGGCGACCAGTCCGAAATGTCGCTGGCAAATCGGGGAACGCCATCATCAATCCCCAGAAAGACGGGCGGGGCACCCAGCCCAAGCACTGCACTGTCCGCCCGAAGCCAGACCAGAGCCGCATCCGCCACCAAAGGCTTGCCACGCCAGATCGGCAAGACGCGGCC
>JANMDH010000182.1:0-1831 GCA_031376195.1 Gemmobacter sp.
GTCGGCCATGGCACAGGATGTTGCCGCCTGCCTGATCACCAAGACAGATACGAACCCCTTCTTCGTCAAGATGAAAGAAGGTGCCGAAGCAAAAGCTGCGGAACTTGGCGTCGCCCTGAAATCCTATGCCGGCAAAGTGGACGGCGACCACGAAAGCCAGGTTGCCGCGATCGAGGCCTGTGTGGCCGACGGCGCGAAAGGCATTCTGATTGCAGCGTCCGACACCAAGGCCATCGTTGATTCCGTCGCTGCAGCCCGCGCTGCCGGCGTGCTGGTCATCGCACTCGATACCCCGCTTGACCCGATTGATGCGGCCGACGCAACCTTTGCAACCGACAACTTCCAGGCCGGTCTGCTGATTGGTCAGTGGGCCAAGGCTGCGATGGGTGAAGGTGCTGCAACCGCAAAGATCGCCATGCTCGATCTGGCCATCAGCCAGCCATCGGTCGATGTTCTGCGCGACCAGGGCTTTCTGACCGGCTTTGGTATCGACACCGTCGACATCGCAAAATGGGGCGACGAAACCGATGAACGTATCGTCGGCAACGAAGTCACCGCCGGCAACGAAGAAGGCGGTCTGAAGGCGATGGAAGCATTGCTTGCGAAAGATCCCGACATCAATGTCGTCTACACGATCAACGAACCCTCAGCCGCCGGTGCGTTCGAGGCGCTGAAAGCTGCTGGTAAAGAAGGCGTTCTGATCGTGTCCGTCGATGGCGGCTGCCCGGGCGTGGCTGACGTGAAAGACGGCGTCATCGGGGCGACCTCGCAGCAATACCCGCTGATGATGGCAGCCCTCGGGGTCGAGGCGATTGCAAAATACGCCGCAGACGGCACAAAGCCTGCCCCGACCGAAGGCAAAGCGTTCTTTGACACCGGCGTGGCGCTGATCACCGACAAACCAGCCGAAGGCGTCGAATCCATCGATACGACCAAAGGCACGGAATTGTGCTGGGGCTGATCCTTCCGGATCAAACCAATTGATTTGTACCGGCAGTTCGCCAACAGTGTCAGCAAGGGCGGCGTTCGCGCCGCCCTTGTCATAAAAGGCCCGCGTACCAATGCAGGCGCCGCTCTGGGGGGAAATCAATGGCATCGGACACAAAGCCCGCATCCGGCTTTGAAGAGGGGCTGAAGGGCGCTTCGGAAAAGGTTGCGGAATTCCACGAAGACAAATCCGTGCTCAAGCGGTTGCAACACTGGCTGCACCAGACCCCTTCGGCGGTTCCGATGATTGTCCTGATCGCCGCCCTGATCATTTTCGGGTTTCTGTCCGCCAACTTTTTCAAGATCACAACGCTCTCCACCATCCTCCAGCAGATCGCCATTGTCGGCATCCTCGGCTGTGCCCAATCCATTGTCGTGCTGACCGCTGGCATCGACCTGTCGGTTGGCGCGATTGCCGTGTTCAGTTCGGTCCTGATGGGCCAGATGTCGTTCCGCTATGGCCTGCCCGCCGAACTGTCGATTGCCATCGGGCTTGTTCTTGGCACCGCCATGGGTGGTCTGAACGGCGTTCTGATTGCCAAGATGAAACTACCACCCTTCATCGTGACCCTGGGCACCTGGCAAATCCTGCTGTCCGCAAATTTCATCTTTTCGGCCAACGAAACCATCCGCAGCTCGGATATCGGGGAACGCGCCCCCGCCCTGCAAATCTGGGGCAAGACCGTCCCATCCGAGGCCCCGCCCGGTGATCTCAAGGTGCTGTACGCCGTGTTCCTGATGATCGTTCTCGTTGCCATCATGTCCTATGTCCTGCGCAGCACGGCATGGGGTCGCCATGTCTATGCCGTGGGCGACGACCCCGAGGCTGCGGCCCTGGCCGGGG
>JANMDH010000251.1:0-2594 GCA_031376195.1 Gemmobacter sp.
GCGCTGGCCTCGATAAACAGCGAAAGCAGCACAGGCGAAAGCCCCGCAGAAAATCCTCGCGCCTTTTCGCGGCTGGAAAACCACTACATCCAGAACCATGGGATTATGGATTGCGATGGCAGGATTATGAGGGAACGTGGGCGAATCGAACATATTCCGGCGGTCGTCGTCCAAGGCCGATACGACATGATCTGCCCGCCGATTTCGGCCTGGGGATTGGCGCAGGGCTGGACGGGTTGTGATCTGCGGATCGTTGGAATGGCAGGTCACGCGTTGTCAGAGGTGCGGATCAGTGCGGAACTCGTGCGGGTGATGGATGAGTTGGGCGCAACCTAGTTACGTCGCCCTTGCATCACCCCATGCCTTCCCCTATATGGATTTTAACAGCGTTTCGGCCTCCACCCCCGAAACACCGAACGTCGCAAGCGGGCCTGTTGGCCCGTTTTTTGTTTTTTGGAACCCGCATGTCCGATCTGATCGCCAAAACCGCCATCGACCGCCGCCTCGCCGAGATCGTCACCCCCGCCATTGAAGCGCTGGGTTTTGAACTGGTGCGGATCCGGCTGATGGGGGGCAACACCCGCACGTTGCAGATCATGGCGGATCGGCCCGAAGGTGGGATCATTGTCGAGGATTGCGCCAAGATCAGCACCGCGGTGTCGTTGGTGCTGGATGTGGAAGACCCGGTCGAAGATAACTACGTGCTCGAAGTGTCCAGTCCCGGCATTGACCGACCCCTGACACGCCTGAAGGATTTCGATCTTTGGAAGGGCTGGGAAGCCCGGATTGAAACCACCGAACTGATCGACGGGCGTCGGCGTTTCAAAGGCATGGTCGCGGGGGTTGAGGGTGACGAGGTGCTGGTCGAAATCGAAGAGGGCGGACAGCAGGTCACCATCGGCCTGAAATTCGACTGGCTTTCCGACGCAAAGTTGATCCTGACGGATGAGTTGATCAGCGAAATGCTGCGGCAGCGCAAAGCATCCGGCGTGATCGACGAAACAGCGTTCGACGAGATTGAGACAACCGAGGGCGATGACGATTCGTCGCCTGAACCAAAAGAAGAAATCAAACACTGAACGGGAGGCCGTTATGGCGATCACTTCTGCTAACCAGCTTGAACTTCTGCAAACGGCCGAGGCCGTGGCGCGGGAAAAGATGATCGACCCCGATCTGGTGATCCAGGCGATGGAAGAATCGCTCGCCCGGGCGGCCAAGTCGCGTTACGGATCTGAATTGGACATCCGCGTGCGGATCGACCGCAAAACGGGCCGGGCGACATTTGCGCGTATCCGGACTGTGGTAGCGGATGACGGGGTGGAAAATCACCATGCACAACTGACTGTCGCGCAGGCGAAAACCCATCTTGCAGACCCGCAGGTGGGCGATGAGGTGATTGACGAAGTTCCACCCGTTGATCTGGGCCGGATCGCCGCGCAATCGGCCAAACAGGTAATCCTGCAAAAGGTGCGTGAAGCGGAACGGGACCGTCAATTCGAAGAATTCAAGGACCGCAAGGGCACGATCATCAACGGTCAGGTCAAGCGCGAAGAGTACGGCAACATCATTGTCGATATCGGCCGTGGCGAGGCGATCCTGCGCCGGAACGAAAAGATCGGGCGCGAAAGCTATCGCCCGAATGACCGCATCCGCTGTTACATCAAGGATGTGCGGCGCGAGGCACGGGGGCCCCAGGTGTTCCTGTCACGGACTGACCCGCAGTTCATGGCGGAACTGTTCAAGATGGAAGTGCCCGAAATCTATGACGGCATCATCGAGATCAAGGCTGTGGCCCGCGATCCGGGCAGCCGCGCCAAGATCGCTGTGATCAGCTATGACAATTCGATCGACCCGGTAGGTGCTTGTGTGGGTATGCGCGGCAGCCGTGTGCAGGCCGTGGTGAACGAATTGCAGGGCGAAAAGATCGACATCATTCCGTGGAATCAGGATCAGGCGACGTTCCTTGTAAACGCGCTGCAGCCTGCCGAGGTGTCCAAGGTTGTGATCGACGACGAAACCGGCAAAATCGAAGTGGTGGTTCCGGATGAACAGCTGAGCCTGGCTATCGGGCGGCGTGGTCAGAACGTTCGTCTGGCGTCGCAACTGACCGGTCTGGACATCGACATCATGACGGAAAGCGACGAATCAACCCGTCGTCAGGCCGAATTCGCGGAACGTACGAAGCTGTTCATGGACACGCTGGATATCGACGAGATGATGGCGCAGCTGCTCGTGTCTGAAGGATTCACCAACCTTGAGGAAGTGGCCTACGTCGAAGTGGATGAACTGCTGTCCATCGACGGGTTCGATGAAGGCACCGCAGGAGAATTGCAGGCACGTGCGCGCGATTATCTGGAGGCAGCGAACGTCAAATCCATGGAGGCGGCCCGTGCAATGGGGGTCGAGGACAGCCTTGTTGAATTCGAAGGCCTGACGCCCCAGATGCTGGAAGCACTGGCGCATGACGGGATCAAGACGCTGGAAGATTTTGCAACTTGTGCGGATTGGGAACTGGCGGGCGGCTGGACAACGGTGAACGGTGCGCGGGTCAAGGATGAAGGCGTTCTGGAGAAATTCGATATGTCGCTGGAGGA
>JANMDH010000151.1:0-11141 GCA_031376195.1 Gemmobacter sp.
TTTCGTCCAGTGACTGGCTTGCATCCTCCTGCAGTTCGCCAAGGATTTTCCGGTCCATCTCATCCAGCCGGACTGTCATTCACAAATTCCCCATCTGCGCAGAACCCTGTTCCGCGTGGGTCCAGTATTGGAACAAATGTCCTTATCTGCAAGGTGATCTGGCCTATCAGGGGAAAAATATCCTATGTTCCTGCTTCAGATACAGATCGGATTCCCGCCATGGCCCCCCGCTTTACGCCCAAGGTTGTCACTGCAAACGCCCTTCTGGAAGGCGACGTCGTCTATCTGACCGCCGATGATCAATGGTCGCGCCTGCACCATGAGGCGGAATTGATCGACGACGAGGCGCACGCTCAAATGCGCCTCTTGCATGCTGCATCGCAGCGGAGCAAGATCGCAGGGGCCTATCTTGCAGATGCCAAGTCAGGCCCGAACGGCCCCGAACCCACCCATTTCCGTGAGGAATTCCGCACTCGCGGCCCCTCCAACTACTTCCACGGCAAACAGGCAGACACGCGCGATGTATAAATATTCCGACTTTGACGAAGGTTTCGTGCGCGCCCGCGTGGCCCAGTTCGGCGCGCAGGTCGCACGCCGCATCGACGGCAGCCTGACCGAGGAAGAATTTCGCCCCCTGCGCCTGATGAACGGCCTTTATCTGCAACTCCACGCCTACATGCTGCGCGTGGCCATTCCCTATGGCACCCTGAACCCGAACCAGATGCGGCAGCTGGCCCATATCGCCGACACATGGGACAAAGGCTATGGCCATTTCACCACCCGTCAGAACATCCAGTACAACTGGCCCAAACTCCCCGACGTGCCCGCAATCCTCGCAGCCCTCGCCGATGTGGAAATGCACGCCCTGCAGACCTCCGGCAACTGCGTGCGCAACGTCACCGCCGATCATTTCGCCGGTGCCGCCGCCGATGAAATCGAAGACCCCCGCCCTGTGGCCGAACTGCTGCGCCAATGGTCCACGGATCACCCCGAATTCCAGTTCCTGCCGCGCAAATTCAAGATCGCCGTCACGGGCAGCCCCAATGACCGCGCCGTGACCCGCGCCCATGACATCGGCCTGCGCATGGTGCGCAATGACGCAGGTCATCCCGGGTTTGAGGTAATCGTGGGCGGCGGCCTTGGCCGCACCCCGATGATCGGCGTGACCGTGCGGGATTTCCTGCCGAAGGCCGACCTGCTGCCCTATGTCGAGGCGGTGCTCAGCGTTTACAACACGCTCGGGCGGCGCGACAACAAATACAAGGCGCGCATCAAGATCACCGTGCATGAAACCGGTGCCGCCGAAATCACCCGACTGATCGAGGCGCGTTTTGCCGAACTGCGCCCCCTGTTCGGCGGCCATGATCAGGACCTGCTGACCCAGATCGAGGCCGCTTTCGCCCCCCCCGCCTTCCGCAACACGCCGGTCGATGCCTATCACGCCTTCCACAAGGCCGACCCCGTGTTCCGCGCCTGGGCCGACACGAACCTCGCCCCCCACCGCAACGACCAGTACGCCATCGTCACGATCAGCCTCAAGGCACACGGGCAAACCCCCGGCGATGCCAGTTCCGCCCAGATGCGCCTGATGGCCGATCTCGCCGAAACCTATGGCCACGGCGAACTGCGTGTCAGCCATGAACAGAACATCATCCTGCCCCATGTCCACAAATCCGACCTTCCCGCCGTCCACGCCGCCCTGCAGAACGCCGGCCTCGGCACCGCCAATATCGGGCTGATCTCCGACATCATCGCCTGCCCCGGCATGGATTACTGCGCGCTGGCCACCGCCCGCTCCATCCCCGTCGCGCAAAAGATCGCGACCCGCTTTGACGAATTGAAGCTGGAACACGACATTGGCCCGCTCAAGATCAAGATTTCGGGCTGCATCAACGCCTGCGGACACCACCACGTCGGGCACATCGGCATCCTCGGTCTGGATCGCGCCGGGGTCGAAAATTACCAGATTACCCTTGGCGGTGATGGCACCGAAACCGCCGTGATCGGCGAACGCGCCGGGCCGGGCTTTGCCTATGATGACATCGTGCCCGCCATTGAACGCCTGATCACCGCCTATCTTTCCGTGCGCCAATCGCCGGATGAAACGTTTCTTGCAACCTACCGGCGGCTCGGCCTCGGCCCGTTCAAGGCCGCCCTCTACCCCGAGGATGCAGCACGCCATGCGGCATGAACAGGTGACATCAGGGTTGCGGGCGCCCGTGGCGGAACGGGTTGGTGTGCTGAATGATCAGTACCGCCACCATTCCGCCACCGATGTGCTGACCCGTGCCCTGAATGATCCCACCGTCGGGCGCGTCGCACTTGTGTCCAGTTTCGGGGCCGAATCCGTCGTGCTGCTGCACCTGCTGTCGGTGATCAAGCCCGACACGCCCGTTCTGTTCGTCGACACCCAGATGCTGTTCGCCGAAACCCTGGAATATCAGGAAACGCTGGCCCGCAGCCTTAATCTGACCGACATCCGCACCATTTTTCCCGATCCCGTCCAGACGGCCTTCGACGATCCCGACGGCACCCTGCACCAGTTCAGCACCGACGCCTGCTGCGCCCTGCGCAAGACCGCGCCCCTGGAAAAGGCGCTGTCCGGCTTTGACGCCTGGATCACCGGGCGCAAACGGTTTCAGGGCACCACCCGGTCCACCATCGACTTTTTCGAGGCGGAAGGCGATCTGCGCCTGAAAATCAACCCGCTCGCCCACTGGGGGCGTGATGATCTGGAAGATTACATTGTAAACAACCGCTTGCCGCGTCATCCTCTGGTGGCCAAAGGCTATCCCAGCATCGGCTGCGCCCCCTGCACCAGCCCTGTCAAACCGGGTGAAGACCCCCGCGCAGGCCGTTGGCGTGGCTCGGAAAAAACCGAATGCGGTATTCATTTTATCAACGGTCGCGCCGTGCGTGTGCCCATCACCAAGGATACCGCCGCATGAGCGTTCTGATCACTGACACCGGCTTTCAAACCCTGCCCCCAGCACCCGAACCCGTGCCCTTCGCCGACCGTGAACACCACGAAGGGTCCGTCGTTCTGGCCAGCCATGACGATCCGGCGGATCTTGCGCCCTATCTGGCCGGTCTCACCCTGATCCACGTCGATTTCCCGTCCTTCAGCGATGGGCGCGGCTTTACCATCGCCCGCCGCCTGCGCATGATGGGCTACGGCGGTCACCTGCGCGCCCAAGGGCACGTCCTGCCCGACCAGTATGCAATGGCGCGCCGCGTCGGGTTTGACGATGTCGAGATCAGTGACGACCTTGCCCTGCGCCTGAAAGAATCCGACTGGCTGTTTCGCGCTGACTGGAAAGCCCACGATTATCAGGCCCGCCTGCGCGCCTGACCTCCGCACCCTACCCCACTGGACTTTTGCCCGCCTGACCTGTCTTTTGCCGATCTGGAACCCATGATGACACAGATGACACCCGTGACCGACGCCCCGAAACCTGTCCTGCCCGACGCCCAGACCGTGACATCGGTCAGGCACTGGACGGACCGGCTGTTTTCCTTCCGCGTCACCCGCCCGGCCAGCCTGCGTTTCCGGTCGGGGGAATTCGTCATGATCGGCCTTTTGGGCGACACCGGCAAACCCTTGCTGCGCGCCTATTCCATCGCCTCGCCGTCTTGGGATGACGAACTGGAATTCTATTCGATCAAGGTGCCCGACGGCCCGCTCACCTCGAAACTCCAGCATATCAATGTCGGTGATCAGATCATCCTGCGTCCCAAACCCGTGGGCACATTGGTGCATGACGCCCTGCTGCCCGGCAAACGCCTGTGGTTTCTGGCCACCGGCACCGGCATTGCGCCTTTTGCCAGCCTCATGCGCGAACCCGACACCTATGAAAAATATGATCAGGTCATCATGATGCACACCTGCCGCGAGGTGGCCGAACTCGCCTATGGCCGCGACCTGGTGGAAAGCCTGAAGGACGATCCGCTGATCGGCGAACTGGTTGGGGACAAGCTGCTTTACTACCCCACCACAACCCGCGAAATGTCGCATCGCATGGGCCGCGTCACTGACAACCTGTCGTCGGGCAAGGTGTTCGCCGACCTCGGCCTGCCGCCCATGGACCCCGCCACCGACCGCGCCATGGTCTGCGGCAGCCTTGCCTTCAATATCGATGTGAAGGCGATCCTCGAAGGCTTCGGCCTGCGCGAAGGGGCCAATTCGGAACCGCTGGAATATGTGGTGGAAAAGGCCTTCGTCGGCGACGGCATCTGATCTGACCCCGCCAAACGAAAAACGCCGCCGGTCATCCCGGCGGCGTTCTTAAATCCGTCAGATGCTGGGGAATTACATCCCCATCGCGGTTTTCACTTGGTCAATCGTCGCCTGAACCAGTGCCGGGTTGGCTTTCGCCGCCTCGACCGCTGTTTTCAGCGTCGCTTTGGTGGCCGCGTCCAGTGTCGATGCGTCAATCATTGCGCTGACTGCAACCGGATCAAAGGTTGCCGCGTCAAGGGCAGGCATCGCGTCGGTTGCCATCGCACCGGCGTCGGTTGCCGCTTCGGTCGTTGCAGCGGCAGCATCAGTTGCCGCCTGGGTCGCAGCCGCTGCCGCATCAGCAGCAGCTTTTTCAGCCGCAGCCGTCGCTTCCGCAGCAGCAGCTTCGGCAGCAGCCGTCGCATCTGCGGCTGCAGCGGTCGCCGCCGCTTCTTCTTGTGCGGGCTTATAGCTGAACTGATAATAGCCAGCAGCAGCTGCAAGAACCACCAAAGCACCAATGATAAGCGTCCTGTTCATCTGTCCGTCTCCTACATATGTCGGGATCTTCGTATGCCGGGCACATAAGCCTTCTTTAACAAAATGAAAAGCGCAGAACGCGAATTCGCCGATTGTCCGGCAAAACCACACGGAATCCGCGCGCCTGACGCGCATTGCGGGTTGAAGTGGCCCGCCCCAGCGTCTATTTTGTGCGCGATCCACTGAAACGGCACCCACTGAAACGGCACAAGGAAAAACACCATAGCCCGCAGACCCCACAATGCCCCGCCACAGCGCGAAACCGGTCCCCGCATCAATGATCGCATCCGCAACCCCGAGATTCGCCTGATCGGCGCAGACGGGGAAAACGTGGGCGTCGTCACACCGGAACGCGCCATGCAGATGGCCGAAGAAGCGGGCCTTGATCTGGTTGAAATCTCGCCGAACGCGGAACCGCCGGTCTGCAAGATCATGGATTTCGGCAAATTCAAATACGAACAGCAAAAGCGCGAGGCGGAAGCCCGCAAGAAACAGCACATCATCGAAATCAAGGAAATCAAGTTCCGCCCCGGAACCGACATTCACGATTACGATGTAAAGATGCGTTCCGTCCTGAAATTTCTAAGTGAAGGCGACA
This sequence comes from Gemmobacter sp., assembly GCA_031376195.1. GTDB lineage: Bacteria > Pseudomonadota > Alphaproteobacteria > Rhodobacterales > Rhodobacteraceae > JANPIX01. Next base: position 5,358 of record JANMDH010000151.1, read on the forward strand.
AGGTCAAGGTTACCCTGCGCTTTCGGGGCCGCGAAATGGCCCACCAGGATCTGGGGCTGGAACTTCTGAACCGCGTGGCCGCCGATGTGGCCGAGGCGGGCAAGATCGAATCGATGCCGCGCCTTGAAGGCCGCCAGATGGTGATGATGGTCGGCCCGAAATAAGGCCGCCACCCCCGATTTTTCTGCGAAAAATCCAATCGGACTTTTCGCAGAAAATTCAGGCGTGCCCTTCACGGGTCGCGCAGTCTGGGCCGACTGGGAATTTCCTTCAGCAATCCGCCAACCCCCATCGCGGCCACATCCTGCGCCGTCACCTCAACCCCGCAGATCAGACGCTCCAGCACCCAATCCGCCCCGTTCAGCGCAGGCGATCGCGCGCATCCCGGCAGCCCGATCACCGGCCTTGCGCCAAGGCTGCCAAAGAACAACAGATTTCCTGGATCGACGGGCATCCCGAACCGGGTGATCCGCCCCCCCGCCATCCGCACCCCTTCCGGGCCGACATCACGGGGGTCCGACGTGGCCGACGCTGTCAGGATCAACACGATCTGACCCGGGGCCTTGCTGATCGCCTCCGCCACCGCCCCCGCCTCATGCGGCACCACGATCCTCTCGCTTAATGTCAGGCCCAGCCGCGACAATCGCAGCCGCAGCGCATCGCGCCCCTTGATCCCCGGCAGGGTCCCATCGGTTGCAGTCTCGATTAATGTCGCGGTGGAAAAGCCGGGCTGCGCCAGCGACATCGCCGCACGGCCAACTTCTGCCGCCGTTGCGACATCGGCCCCGGGAACACCGTAGGCGATGATCTTCACCGTCGCGACCATCGCACGCGCCGTCACACGGGTCAGCGGCGGCAGGGTGGCAAGGGTGATCATCGGATGCACCGCGTTCACCGCATGAATGGCCGCCACCTGCAACCGCAATAAACCCGGCCCGCTTGCATAAACGTTGACCCGCCCCGTCGCGGCATCCCCCAGATACAGCCCCTGCGCCACGGGATCGGGCACCAGCGCCAGCGCCACGCGCGTTGCGGCCTCATCCTCTGACACCTCCGTCGGATCAAGCCGCGCCGCGATCACCCCCGCCACCTGCAGGTCGCGCAAAATGGCGATCTCGTCCGCGCCCAGCACCGCCCCCTTCTTCAAAGGCCCCGTCGCATGCGCCAGAATCGTGCCCAAAGCCTGATCGATCGGAACCGCGCCGAACCGCATCAGCCTTGCCGCAGCACTTGAGTGATCTGCCCCATCACCGACAACGCGATTTCGCTTGGGCTTTTCGCACCGATGTTCAGGCCCACGGGCGCATGCAACCGCGCAATCTGCGCCTCCCCTACCCCCGCCGCGCGCAAACGGTCAAGGCGTTTCGCATGGGTCCGGGTCGATCCCAGACACCCGATGTAAAACGCGGCCGAGGCAAGCGCCGCAAACAGGGCCGGATCATCCAGTTTCGGATCATGCGTCAGGGTCACCACCGCAGTGCGCGCATCCGGGGCCAGCGACTGCATCGCCTCGTCCGGCCAGTCCGACAGGATCACCTCCCCTGGAAACCGCGCCTGCGCCCCAAAGGTTTCGCGCGGATCAATCAGGGTCGGCGCATAACCACACAGCCGCGCCATCGCGACCAACGGCTGCGCGATATGCACCGCCCCCACCACGATCATCCGCAACGGGGCCGAATGCGGCACGATCAGGCGGCCGTCCGCCTCCATCCCCGCCTTGTCCGATTGCAGGCGCGCGGCCACCGCCGGATCATCCGCCCCATCGTTCAAACTCCGCGTCCAGTCCGTCAGGTTCACGGCGTACGCCACCCCCCGCCGCGCCGCCCGCGCCGCCACCAGATCGCCCAGCATCGCCTCCGGCAAGGCCCCACCGACAGGTTCCACCAGCACCCGGATCGTCCCGCCGCAGGCCAGTCCCACCGCAAATGCATCATCGTCGCTGACCCCATAGGTCAAAAGGCGCGGCTGGCCGTCGCGCAACGCCTCCATCGCCTCGGCCACCACCGCCCCTTCGACGCAACCGCCCGAAACCGACCCCGCGATCTGGCCTTCGCCAGATATCGCCAGCTGGCTGCCTGCAGGTCGCGGGGCCGACCCCCAGGTTTCCACCACAGTTGCCAAAACCGCCCCGGTTCCGGCGCGGTGCCAGGAAAGGGCGGTTTCAGGGATTTGATCATGATCCGGGGATGTCATCATCCGACTATGGCCCGATCCGCGCGGCAGAGCCATTGTTCTTTGGTCGCTGGCCCGACCCCACGGTCGGGGTTCGGGCCAGCCCCTTGTGCTTAACGCTGCGCCGTCCGGTCCAGCAGGCCCGAGATGACCCGAACCGCCGTGCGACGGTTGCGCGGTTCATCGCCCGCCGTATCGACCAGCAATTCCCGCTCGCCGTAGCCTTGGATCACCATGTTTTCCGGCGGAACTGCATAGTATTCCGTCAGGGCAAGTGCCAGGGATTCCGCCCGCCGGTCCGACAGGGCAAGGTTATAGGCACCCGATCCCACCGCATCCGTATGCCCCTCGATCAGGAACACCTCGGACGGGTTTTCCCGTACCATATCGGCCATCAGTTCACCCAGTTTGCTCAGCTTGCGCGCCTCCGACGCCCGGATCGCCGCAGACCCGGTGTCAAAAGTGATCGCTGCCACGTCGATCGTCGGGGCAAGCGCGCGCACTTCCGTATATTCGCGCACCTGACGCAGACTGAACGACCGCCCGATGTTGCGGCTTTCCTCGGCCAACAGGGCCGCCCGCAGTTCGGCGTCCTGTTCATCGGCCCGGATCACCCGGCCTTGCGTGCGTGGCAAGGTCGATACGTCGATCCGCTCCACCGGGGCCAGATCGTCGATCAGCAGGGTCTGGCGACCCTCGCTGTCGATCCGCGCCCGACGCAACACCCGCCCCGCCGCATCCCGGATCGTCACGATCCGGCTGCCATCGGTGTAAAGTACCGTCGAACGCGTTGATCCGTCATCATAGGTTTCCGTCTGCACGGAACTGCCCGGACGCCGGATCAGCGTATCGTCGTCTTTCAGCACCACATAGGTGCCGTCCGGCTGCTGCACCACAACCCGGTCGCCCGTGTTCGACACAACCTTGTCGCCGTTCTTCAGCAGCGACCCCACCACCAGTGCGCCAATCACCACCAGACCGAATTTTTCCAGATCGCTCAGGCGCTTTTTGCCGTCCCCGTCCCGCGCGATTTCGGTCGCATTGGCCTGTTCGTCAAAGTCCTGATCCGATCTCCGGGTTTGTTCTTCGGTCACTTCCGTCACCACCGCGCGCGGTTTGCGGCGCTTTTTGACCGGCGGTTCCGCCGTATCTGCCGCTGCCGCCGTGCCATCCGCCGGGGCCGCGTCCTGTTCTTCGGGGTTGGTCAGATCGGGGCCTTCTTCCGCCGCCGCAGCCGCCGCTTCGGGCAGGGCATCAATCGTGACTTCCTGTCCGGCGCGGTCTGCTGCCAAAATATCCGTCAGCGCATCAATAGCTTCCGCCTTTGGTGCCTCGATCCCTTCTGCGGTTTCCAGAACGGCTGCAGCCTCGGCGTCGGTCATCGGCGCAATCACCTCGACCTCGGGTGCGGGTTCCGTCGCAACCACCGCGTCGCCCTCGGCGGCCACAGCGGCATCTGCTTCCACGGCGGCGGCATCCGCATCCGCCTGCGCAGCAGCTTCGGCATCCGCCTGTGCGGCAGCATCTGCATCCGCCTGCGCGGCAGCGTCAGCATCTGCCTGTGCTTTTGCAGCAGCTTCCGCTTCCATCTGCGCTGCAGCTGCAGCTTCCGCATCAGCCTGGGCCGCAGCGGCGGCTGTCGCCTCCGCGTCCGCAGCCGCCTGTGCCGCTTGTGCAGCAACAGCGGCGGCTTCCGCTTCGGCCAGTGCAGCCTCGGCTGCAGCAGCGGCTTCCGCATCCGCGCTGTCCTGTGCCGCCTGCGCGGCGGCGGCCTCAGCCTCGGCCTGCGCTGTTGCCGCTGCCTCGGCTGCAGCCGCAGCCTCTGCCTCGGCGGCCGCTTGTTCTGCGTCTGCTGCCGTCGCAGCTTCGGCTGTCGCGGCAGCTTCCGCTTCCAGCTGTGCCGCGACAGCGGCGGCTTCGGCGTCCACCGCAGCCGCATCGCCGCCATCAACCGCCGCCTCTGCGTCCGCCTCGGGCTCTGTCACGCCCTCTACCGCCAGACCCAGCGCCTCCATGGCGCGCGCCTCGCAATTCTTTTCGCGCTTTGCCACAACGCAGAACGCGCCTTCCGGGCATTCGGTTTTCTTGTTGGGCAGGCAAATCACCTCTTGCTCACCGATCTGCAGCACCGTCTGCGCAGCAAGCGGCAGCGGGCCGGAGGTCAGGACCATTGAAAAGCAGGTGGTCGAGATCAGAAGTCGTTTCATGGAACTTTATTCCTTTGGCTCTGGCAGCCCAGGTCGGGCCAACTGATAACATAACGGGACTGAACTGCATTCGATGGTGATATGCGATAACGAAACGTCGTCATCGTCTATCGGTTCCCCTGCTTGGAAATTATCTGCCGACCAGCGACCGCATCAATCGCGATTTTTCGCCCGAATCCCGCGTATCCGAGATTGCGCGCGCCAATGCGTCAAGCGACGCCACCGAATGCCCCGCGCGAAAACTGTCCACATGCGGCAGCATCGCCTGAATGCCCGCTGCGCGCGGCGCGAATCCTTCCCACCGCAACAGCGGGTTCAGCCAGATCAACCGGCGCGCCGACAGATGCAGGCGCTCCATCTCGCGCGCCAGCAGGCTGCCGTCATCCCGGTCAAGGCCATCCGTGATGATCAGAACCACCGCCCCCTGCCCCAGAACCCGGCGGGACCAATCCCGGTTGAAATCGTGCAGGCAGGCCCCGATCCGCGTGCCCCCTGACCAGTCCTGCGCCTGCGCCCCTGCGGCGGCCAATGCGGCATCGACATCGCGGTTGGCCAGATGCCGGGTGATGTTCGTCAACCGCGTGCCAAAGGTAAAGCCGTGCACCTTGGCCCAGCCCTGCCCGCGCGCATTCGACACCGCGTGCAGGAAATGCAGCACCATACGGGAATACTGCGACATCGACCCCGAAATGTCGCAAAGCACCACCAGATTGGGCCAGCGCGTGCGCGGCGCGCGACGGGCGAGCATCGACATCTCGCCCCCCCGCCGCAAACTGTCGCGCAGCGTGCGGCGCAAGTCGATCAGCGGGCCGCCCACCACCGCCCCGTTGCGCCGCGTCGCAATCGGGGCCACGGGCAGCGTCAGACGCGCCAGCATCCGTTTCGCCGCCGCCACCTCCGCCGTGGTCATCTGCTCGAAGTCGAGACTGCGCAGCCGTTCTTCGCGGCTTGCGGTCGTACTTGCGTCGATCTCGATTCGCGTTTCGCCTTCGGGGGCGTGTTCCGGCGGCGGGATATCGCGTTCCACCCCGTCCAGCAGCGCCTCCGCCGCACGCTTTTCGGCGGGCTCGATCACCCGGTCCTCGGCCACGCCCCGGATCGCGGGCATCACCAGCGACATCATGTGTTCCAGATATCGCGGATCACGCCAATACAGACGGAACACCTGCTGAAACACCGGGCGCTGCTCCGGTCGGCTGACGAAACAGGCATGCAGCGTCCAATAGAAATCCGCCCGTTCACTGAACCCCGCCGCCGCCACCGCCCGCACCGCGTCAATCACGCGGCCCGGCCCGATGGGCAACCCGGCCTTGCGCAACGCGCGGGCGAAATGCGCGATGTTCCGGGCAAGTTTGCCGTCTTCGGGCAGGTCAAGATCGGCATAGGTGGTCATACGCGGCAGCCC
>JANMDH010000156.1:0-2085 GCA_031376195.1 Gemmobacter sp.
ATCAGATCATCGTGTCGCCCGGTTTCGACGACGCGTCCCTGATCCAGCACGACGATCAGGTCGGCCGCGCGGATTGTGGCCAGACGGTGCGCGATCACCAGCGTGGTGCGGCCTTTGCCGAGCGCGGTCAGCGCGGCCGACACCAGTGCTTCGGATTCCGCGTCGAGCGCGCTTGTCGCTTCGTCCAGCAGCAGGACCGGGGCTTCGCGCAGTACGGCACGGGCGATGGCGACGCGTTGGCGCTGACCGCCGGACAGGGCCGATCCGCGCGGCCCGGCGGCGGTGTCGATGCCCTGCGGCAGGGTGGCGGCAAAGTCGCTGACATGGGCGGCAGTCAGGGCGGCGTTCAGAACGCCGGGATCGACGTCGCGACCCAGAACAACATTTTCGCGGATCGTTTCATCAAAAAGCCCGGTGTCCTGCGAGACGACGGCGATGCGGGCGCGCAGGTCGGGCAGGGGAATCGTGGCCACATCGCGACCGTCGAGCGTGATGCGGCCGGAACTCGCCTGTTCCAGCCCGGTCAGCAGGTGAAATACCGTGCTTTTGCCCGCCCCCGATGCGCCGACAAGCGCCGTCATCTGACTTGCCCGCGCGGTAAAGCTGAGGCCACGCAGAACCGGGGTGCCATCATAGTCAAAGGTCACATCGTCAAAGCGGATTTCGGGCGGCGTGTCCGGCAGGGGGGCGGCATCCGTCATGCCTGCCGACCGTTTCGGTTCCAGATCGAACAGCGCATAGATCCGGTCGAGGCTGGCCGCCGCGATCTGCCAGACGCCTGCCAGATCGCCCAGACGGCGCAGGGGTTGAAACGTCAGGGCCATCGCGGTGAAAAACGCCATGAATTCGCCTGTCGTGCGGGTGCCCGCCACCACTTCGCGCCCGCCCAGAAGCAGGACTGCGAAAAACCCTATGCCCGTGACGATGTCGATCAGGGCGGGCATCATTGAGCGGCCCGACGCCATCCGCACCTCGGCCCGCACGATCTGGGCCACGATGCCCCGGAAACGCCCGGTCTGATATGCTTCCATCCGGTTTAGTTTGACGGCCTGGATGCCGTGAAAGATTTCGTCGAGGCGGGTCGCGCGCTGACCTGCGGAATTGCGCATCTGGGTCGTCTTGCGCCGGATATAGCGTTGCAGCAGCAGTGCCGGAATGATCAGCAAGGGTGCGCCGACCAGTGCGGCAAGGGTCCAGTGCCAGTCAATCGACACGGCGACCGCGAACAGGGAAAACAGGGCGATGGTATCGCGCCCGACGCCGGTCAGCAGCGAGGTCCAGACGCCCTGCACGGCCAGCGTGTCGCCTTGCACGCGCTCAATCAAGGCACCGGGCGGGTTGGTCTGGAAAAAGCGGCTGTCGAGCGTCAGCAGGTGTCCCAGCAAATCGCCCTGCATGGCGGTCGAGGCGGTTTGCGACACGGACGTCATCAAGGTGCGGGAGGCGACAAGGGTCAGGGCGCGGATGACAAACAGTGACAGGATGCCAAGCCCGACCCAGATCAGGGCATCCTGCCCGCCGCGTGCGAAGACACGGTCGAACAGGGGTTTCAGCAGATAGCTGAGCGCCCCCAGCGTGGCCCCTTCGATGACCATCAGAAGAAAGGCGAGCGTCAGCTTCCCGGCATGGGGGCGCAGATAACTGCGCCAAAGGCGGGCGAGTTGCGGGGCGCGCGGGGGGTGGGCGGGGTCAGCCATGGCAGGGACATACCGCATCGGGCGGCGGGCTGGCAAGGGAAGGGGCAGGGTCGGTTGACCTTGGCCCGACCCCGGCTTAGCCATGGGCGAGAACAGAATGGAGTGACGCGATGAGCCTTGCAAACGGACGCCCTTACCTTGCGATTCCCGGCCCTTCGGTGATGCCGGACAGGGTGCTGGCCGCGATGCAGCGCCCGTCGCCGAACATCTATGAAGGGGAATTGCATGCCATGGTGGCGGGCCTGTGGCCGGACCTTCGGGTCGTGGCGGGAACGGTGCATCACCTTGCGATGTACATCGGCAACGGCCATGCGGCGTGGGAGGCGGCGAACGTGAACCTGTTCAGCCGGGGGGACAAGGCGCTGCTGCTGTCGACGGGGAATTTCGG
>JANMDH010000382.1:0-2640 GCA_031376195.1 Gemmobacter sp.
GGCCACCGCGTAACATTCGTTCGGCAAGCGGCTGCTGTAGGGCAAGCCCCCTACCCTTTTGATCTGCGCATCCTTGATCCGGCGCAATTCGACCGGGTCCATGTCCAGCGCATAGGCCAGTTCATCCACCGCACTTTCCAACGCAAATATGTAGGGCACGTCGCACATGCGCGTTGTCATGTCGGTGCCGCCCACCTTGTAGCTGTCGAGCTGACTGCTGATCTCTTCGCCTTCGTGGATCATGGCCGTCAGCTTGCCGTTTTCATCGGCCGCCAATTTGACGTGATGGCGCGTGTCAGCGCGGTAGGTGGCAGTGGTGAACCCCTGATCGCGGGTGGCGACCCGTTTGATCGGCAGTTTGAGCAGTTTGGCCGCAAGCGCGATAGCAGCCGTGCGATGGGTCACCGCCCCTTTTGCACCACTAGAACCGACTGCATTGCCAACGGATGCGGCGAAGAATGGTTCCGCAACGGAGGGCTTTCGTTTTGGGGCCTGCCGCCCGCATCCGCACGGGTGTTTGGACGGCAAGCCAAGCGCATGACGGGTGAAGGTGATTGCGCGAGGGCCTGGCCTTGGCTTTGCCTTATGACCAGCAGGATTGCCTGTGTGCGCGCGAAGCCTGGGGGATCGACTGCGTTTTCAGGCGGTCCGATTTTTGCGGGGCCTTCGGCATATCAAACAAGCAGATGGGGCACGCGTACAGGCGCCGAAGTGCCAAAAGTCGCCATGCGCGCGTGCGCGACGGGCCACTGCAGGACCGTTTCGTCGATCTGGTGTATCTGGATGCACCTGCCGGACCCGCAGATCAGGCAGCATCTTGCCCGGACTGCAAATGAATGTCGGGCGGGCGGGAACTTGTCGGGTCGTCGGCAATTGTACGTCCATGCCACGAGCATTCACGCAACAAAAAGGTGCACTATGGACCACACAGATCACACGCGGCTTGAGATGTCACAGATGAACGCAGAAATGCTGGACGGTTGCACGATTTACGATCCGATGGATGAAAAGGTTGGATCGATTTCGCACGTGCACGGCAGCGGTGCCAACATGCAGGTCACTGTTGATGTTGGCACATTTCTGGGTATGGGCGGCAAAAGCGTCCTGATCCCGGTGTCGGCGCTCGACATCATGAAGGACGAAGATGGCGAGGTCCACGCAACGACGACATGGACCAAGGACAAGATCGAGGCCCTGCCAGAGCATAGCCATATGTAAGCTGGCGGCCATCGACGACAGACCGCGCCCGCGACCGCAAGGTCGCGGGCGTTTGTCATATTTCGGGGTCGCCACATTTGTCCCGAATGTCATTGCACCTGTGCGGCTGGCATGTGACGCTGTCCTGTGGCCTACGCCAGAATGCGCACGCTACGGGCCGGCGATGCTGCATACCTTTGGAAATCAGGGGATGCCGGTCGGCGCATCCCGGGATCAGACATGTGGACGAAAGTCAGGGCCAGCGACCCGATACCGCCGTTGTACCTGTTTCTGCACCACAGGCCGCGCAACGGTGCCTTGTGGTTGGCATGGGCGCATCGGCAGGCGGGATCGAGGCGTTCAGCCGGTTTTTTGACGCCATGCCGCCTGACAGCGGTGCTGCGTTTATCGTCGTGCTGCATCTGGACCCCACCCGCGAAAGCAAGATGGCACAGGTTCTGGCCGTGCACACGGCGATGCCGGTGCTGCAGGTGGCTGACAACATGCCGGTGCTGCCGAACCATGTGTATGTCATCGCCCCGGATCGTGACCTGGCCGTGCGCGACGGCATCATTCATCTGGTGCAACCGGCGGAAAAGCGCGGCCATCGCCACCCCGTGGATGTGCTGTTCCGGTCTTTGGCCGCTGATCAGGGCGAACGTGTGATTACAGTCGTCCTGTCAGGCACGGGCAGCAACGGCACCGACGGGCTGAAGGAAGTGCGCGCGGCGGGCGGGCTTATTCTGGTGCAGGACCCGGCAACGGCCAAGTTCGACGGCATGCCAAACAATGTGATTGCGGCAGGGCTTGCGGATCACATCCTGGCACCCGAAGCGATGGCAGGCGTGTTAAGTCGCTATTTCAACGATGAATACATCGCCGAACCCGGCGGGGGCGAAGCGATCGCCGCGAATGCGCAGCCATTGATTGATCAGATCCTGACGGTGTTGCGCACCCGCACTGGCCACAACTTTGGCAGTTATCGGCGCAGCACGCTGCAACGGCGCATTCAACGGCGGCTGAGCCTGCGCAACATGCCGTCGCTGGATGCCTATCTGGACGAGTTGAACACCAACCCGGAAGAGGCCCCGTTTCTTGTCAAGGACCTGCTGATCAACGTCACCAGCTTTTTCCGCGATGCTGAAGCGTGGAGCACGTTGTGCGAAGACGTCATCGCCCCGATGATCGCCGCGCGCGATAGCGGCGCAGCCATCCGTGCCTGGGTTCCGGCCTGTTCGACCGGGGAGGAGGCTTACACGCTGGCCATGCTGATTGCCGAACAGGCGACGTTGGCTGGTAAATCGTTTGACGTGAAGATTTTTGCTACCGATGCGCGGGACGATAATCTGAATATTGCGCGCGAAGGTGTGTATCCTGCGGCGGCCATAACCGGGCTGGATGCAACGCGGCAGCGGCGATTTTTTGATGCGTCTGATGCGACAT
>JANMDH010000388.1:0-2642 GCA_031376195.1 Gemmobacter sp.
GAATGCGATCGGCAAGCGGAAAGGGACTTGGGGGCTTGATGCGGACGCGCCGGAGGCGGGACAGGGATTTTTGTTGAACCATCTGATTTCGGAGCTGCTGCCGGAGCAGGCAGACGGGCTGCGCTGGTCGAATTCGGACCCTGTGACGGGGCAGGCGGCGTGGTTCGATCTGCGGGTGCGGTTGGAAAAGGTGGGGGCAAGGGGGGCGAGTTTGCCGGAGTTCCCGGTGATTGGCAGGATGCCGTCATGACCTGTCTTCCGGGCCATACCGACAAAAAGCTGGGCCTTGTCATCGACCTTGACACCTGTGTGGGCTGTCATGCCTGCGTGACGGCCTGCAAGGGGTGGAACGATCAGGGATACGGAGCACCGTTGTCGGATCAGGATGCCTATGGTGCTGCGCCAACGGGCACGTTCCTGAACCGGGTGCATTCCTATCAGGTGCAGCCTGCGGATGGCGCGGCGCAGATCATCAACTTTCCAAGATCGTGCCTGCATTGCGAAGATGCGCCGTGTGTGACGGTCTGCCCGACGGGGGCGAGTTACAAGCGGGTGGAGGACGGGATCGTTCTGGGGAACGAGGATGCCTGCATCGGATGCGGGCTGTGCGCCTGGGCCTGCCCGTACGGAGCGCGGGAAATGGACCGGGACGCGGGGGTGATGAAGAAATGCACGCTGTGCGTGGACCGCATTTACAACGAGAACCTGCCGGAAGAAGACCGCGAACCTGCCTGCGTGCGGACCTGCCCGACAGGGGCGCGGCATTTCGGCGATCTGGGGGATCCGGACAGTGCGGTGTCACGGCTGGTGGCCGACCGGGGCGGGTATGACCTGATGCCGGACATGGGGACAAAGCCCGTCAACAAGTATCTGCCGCCGCGCAGGAAGGACGTGGCGCAGGCGTCGCTGCTTGCACCCCTGCTGGATATTCAGGCGACGGGGTTTGCGGGATGGCTGGACAAGTTGCTGGGGAAGATCTGAATGCATCCGGCACCTTCGGTTATCGCCTTCACGGTTCTGTCGGGCATGGGGTTCGGGCTGCTGGCGTTTCTGGGGGCGGGTTATCCTGTGCCAGCGGCGGGATGGGGCGCCTTTTTTCACTGGGGGCTGGGGTACGGGCTTGCGGTTGGGGGGCTGACGGCGTCGACCCTGCATCTTGGCAACCCGCAGCGCGCGCTGCTGGCCTTTACGCAGTGGCGGTCAAGCTGGTTGTCGCGCGAGGGGTGGGCGGCGGTGGCGGCTTTGGTCGTGCTGGCCCCGGTGGCACTGTCGGATTGGCTGGGCCTTGAGTGGCCGCGCGGGGCGGGGGTTATCGGGGCAGGGTTGAGCGGTGCAACGATCCTGTGCACGGCGATGATCTATACGCAGCTGAAAACCGTGCCGCGCTGGAACCATTGGAGCACGCCGGTGCTGTTCGGCCTTTTCGCGGTTGCGGGGGGGGCGCTGCTGGCGGGGCAGGTCTGGGTCGCGGTGGGAGGGCTGATCGCACTGGGGGGCTGCCTGATCTTTACCTTGGGCGACGGGGCGGGGCGCTTTGCGGCCCGCGGTCACAGCATGGCGACTGCCACGGGTCTGGGGGTGATCGGCGAGGTGTCGGTGTTCGAGCAGCCTCATACCGGGGGCAACTATCTGATGCGCGAGATGATTCACGTTGTGGGGCGCAAGCATGCGGCCAAGTTGCAGATCATTGCGGTCGTGCTGGCGAGCGTCCTGCCTTTGTTTGTCATACTGGTTCTGCCGCCGGTGGCACTGCCGTTGGCCATTCTGCTGCACCTGACGGGGGCGGTGGTCGCGCGGTGGCTGTTCTTTGCGCAGGCGGAACATGTGGTGGGCCTGTACTACGGGCAGCGATAAGGGGGGCTGCTGATCAGGCGGCAAGTGCGGATTGCAACTGCGCCGATCGCACTTGCGCGTCCGCCGGATCATGACCCAGGACAAAGCCTGTCACATAGCTTTTTCCGAGTGCGGCTGGCAGCAACGCACCGTCGAGCAGGCGCGTGGGTATGAACCAGCCTGCGTCAAGCGCGGGCAGGACGCGATCAATCGCTGTGGCACAGGGAAGGTCGGTCAGGGCATGGAACGACCGGCTGACGGGCAGCCCGACCCGGGCGGTTGCCGCACCATGGAACAACGCCTGAGCAGTCGAGGCATTGAGACGAAAGTTCGGGTCGAAGACCACGAACCGCCCGTCGGGCGTCATGCCGATGTCCAGACCTGCGATACCGCGAAAGCCCTGTTTTCGTGCCGCCTCTCCCACCGCGACGGCAAGCCGCTGACCGCCGGAGGGAAAAGGATTTTCCGGGTTGATCACGCTGCCCGACTGGTGACCCGGCGATGCGAATTCCTGTTCAGCAAACCCGGCGTAGGTGGTGCCCATGTCGTCCACGACGATACTGGCGCACCAGCAGTGTTCGGTCTGAGCGTCGGCTTCGGCGATGACATGCGTGACGCCCGGCATTGCGCTGAAATCAGCGATGGCGTTCATCATGGTCTTGCGGTCGGGGCAATAGCGCACCGCAAATCCCCAGCCGGTGGGGTGGCTTCCTGCGGCCTTGAGCCATACCGGGGCATCAAAGTTACTGCCGGCGAGCGCGGCGAGGGGGATGGTCTGACGCGACATCAGATTTTCGGGCGGCACGATG
>JANMDH010000400.1:0-5571 GCA_031376195.1 Gemmobacter sp.
TTCAGATCATCGAGGCGGCCCCGACGGCATGGGCGGCGGCGTTGGATTTGCTGACCAGTGCTGCCGTTGGTTATACCGGCTGCGACACGCCGCATGGATGTCTTCTCGCCTCGGCGGTGGCCAGTTGTTCGGCAGGGGCCGCGGATGTTCAGGCGGCCATCACGGGTATCCGGGGCCAAATTGAAACAAGATTGCAAGCTAAGATCGCGGATGCGGTGTCGATGGGTGAGGTTTCGACCAGCGCGGACCCGGCCATCCTTGCGGCAACGATCATGGCGGTGATCCAGGGCATGGCCATCCTCGCCCGTGACGGGGCCACCCGCGAGAAATTGCTGGCCGTTGCGGGCGCAACCATGGCGGGCTGGCCTGCCGCCCGCGCAATCTGCGGCACCGACTGAATCATCCCGGTCGTCGATGATCACGGGTGATCACATGGCATCTTGAGCCCAAGGGCGCACCAATGGGCAAGCCTGCTGGGGACCTGTGCAACAAAAGCGGGGGCGGGTTTGGACTTTCAGCGCCCGCCCAGATTTCGTTGCACGATCCGCGTCAGCCGCCTGTGCAGCGGGTTGATGCGGTTTCGCAGATGGGTGGCGGCGTAGACGGGTTGGCGCAGTGTGGGGGCATCCTCGACGAAATGAAAGCGGCCGCCCGCGACCATGTCCTGTGCGGTGAGGTCGAGCACATATCCGGCCCCGCCGATGCCGCGCAGCAGGGCAGCCACGGTGGCGCTTTGCCCGACGGAGAGGGGGGAGGCGGCGAATTCGGGCAAAAGTTCGCGGTGCATGGCATCAAAAGCGGGGGAGAGGTTGGCGAGGATCAGGGTTTGGGGGGCGAGATCGGCGCGGCGGGTGGCATCGGCGCTGATCAGGCGGTAGGGCAGATCGCCGACAGACGTAAAATGCAGGTCGGGATGTGGCTTGGGGGTGAACAGAACGGCGAAATCCTGCGCGCCGCTGACCAGATCGGCGCACATCTGGGTGGAATAATCGGGTTCGATGTAGAAGGCGGTTTCGGGCAAGGCGCGGCGAAACTCGGCGACCCAGGAGCCGATATGATGTACGGCGAGATCGTTCTGGATACCGAGGCGGACGGACTGACCCGGGTTGTGGCGGATATGCCTGCGCGCCTCGTGCCATTCATGGCGCAGGGTGCGGGCGTGGGCCTCAAAACGCTGACCTTCGGCGGTGAGGTCGGTTCCGGCGCGGGAGCGGGTGAAGAGGCGGGTATCGAGGGCGGATTCGAGGGCCTTGATGCGGCCCGAGACGGTGGATTGGGTCAGGCCCATTCTTTCGGCGGTGCGGTTGAAGCTGCGGGTTTCGACGAGATCGAGGAAGGTGTCGAGAAGTTCGATCTGCATGGCGGCACCCTGATCGGAGTTTCCGATCAATAGCGCGGGGTTTGGCGAATTGAAAGCGGGGCTGCGTCGCGCAATAGTGGCGGCGAATGCGGGAGGCAGTTTTGGCGGAATTTCCAGGTCAGGCGCGGGTTGTGATCATCGGGGGCGGGGCGGTGGGGGCATCGTGTCTGTACCATCTGGCAAAGGCAGGCTGGACGGATGCGCTGCTGCTGGAAAAGAACGAGCTGACGGCGGGCAGCACCTGGCACGCGGCGGGGAATGTGCCGACGTTCAGTTCCAGCTGGTCGATCATGAACATGCAGCGATATTCGGCGGGGTTGTACCGGGGCTTGGGGGACGCGGTTGATTACCCGATGAATTACCACGTGACGGGGTCGGTGCGGCTGGGGCATTCACGGGAGAGGTTGCAGGAATTCAAACGGGTGGCGGGGATGGGGCGGTACCAGGGGATGGATCTAGATATCCTCGCGCCAGAGGAGATCCGGGGTAAGTATCCGTTTCTGGAAACGCATGACCTGACGGGCGCGCTGTATGACCCTTATGACGGGGATATCGACCCGGCGCAGCTGACGCAGGCGCTTGCCAAAGGGGCGCGGGCGATGGGGGCGCGGGTTGAGCGGTTCTGCCCGGTAAGTGCGGCGCGGCGGGAGGGCGGGGAATGGGTGCTGACGACGCCGAAGGGGGAGGTGCGCTGTGAATACGTGGTGAACGCAGGGGGATATTACGCGCGGGAAGTGGGCGCCATGTTCGGGCGGCGGGTGCCGATGATGGTGATGAGCCACCAGTATCTGCTGTTCGACACGATCCCGGAGATCGAGGCGTACAGTGCGGAACGGGGGGGGGCCAAGCTGCCGCTTCTGCGGGATGTGGATTCGTCTTACTACCTGCGGCAGGAGAAGATGGGGTTCAATCTGGGGCCCTATGAAGGGAACTGCCGGGCGCATTGGACGGGGGGCGATGATCCGATGCCGGAGGATTTCAGTTTCCAGCTGTTCCCGGACGATCTGGAGCGGCTGGAATGGCATATCGCGGATGCGATGGCGCGGGTGCCGCTGTTGGAAAAGGCGGCGCTGACAAAGGTGATCAACGGGCCGATCCCCTATACGCCGGACGGGAACCCTTTGATCGGGCCGATGCCGGGGGTGCCGAATGCGTTCGAGGCCTGCGTGTTCACCTTTGGCATCTGTCAGGCGGGCGGGGCGGGGAAGGTTCTGGCGGAATGGGTGACCGAAGGGGCGACGGAGTGGGACATGTGGTCTTGTGACCCGCGTCGTTTCACGGGGTGGGAAGATGCGGCCTATTGCGTGGCGAAGGGGATGGAGGTTTACGGGCATGAATATGCGATACAGTTCCCGCATCATGTGTGGCCGGAGGGGCGGGGAATGCGTGTGTCGGCGGTGCATGACCGGGCAGCGGCGCTGGGGGCGCAGTTCGGGCCTTACAACGGGTGGGAGCGAGCGCTGTGGTATGCGCGGGCCGGGGATGACACATCAGAGGCCGCGCAGCGGACGTGGGTGCGGGAAGGCCCGTGGTTCGGGGCGGTGAAGGCGGAATGCGAAGCGGTGCGGGATGCGGCGGGGATACTGGACCTGCCGGGGTTTTCGCGGTTCCGGGTGACGGGGCCGGGGGTGGCGGACTGGCTGGCGCGGCAGATCACGGGACGGGTGCCGGCGGTCGGGCGTCTGGGGCTGGCGTATTTTGCGGATGACGCGGGCCGGATCGTCACGGAAATGTCGGTGGCGCGGCTGGGGACGGATGAGGTCCTGCTGATCACGGCGGCGACGGCGGCGGGACATGACGGGGACTGGCTGCGTGCGTCTCTGGAGGCGGGGCTCGTGCTGCGGGAGGAAACGGAGGACTGGTCGTGCCACATCCTGACGGGACCTGCGTCGCGGGCCATTCTGGCACAGGTGACGGAGGCGGATCTGACGAAAGGCTGGCTTTCGTTGCAGACAGCGCGGATTGCGGGCGCGGGGGTGATGTTGTTCCGGGTGTCCTTCGCGGGGGAGTTGGGCTGGGAAATCCATAGCCGGGTGGCGGATACGGCGGCAGTCTGGGCGGCGGTCATGGGCGCGGGGAAAGAGCATGGCCTGCGGCCTTTCGGAATGTTCGCGCTGAATTCTTTGCGGATCGAAAAGGGCTACCGGGCGTGGAAGGGCGATCTTTCGACGGATTACACGGTGCTGCAGGGCGGGCAGGAGCGGTTCGTGGACTGGGCGAAACCGGACTTCCGGGGCAAGGCGGCGCTGGAGGCGGAGCGGCAGCGGGGCGTGATCAAGCGCTTTGTGACTCTGCGGGTGGCGGCGGGGGACTGCGATCCGCCGTATATGTCAACCATCTGGCACAAGGGCGTGGTCGTGGGCGAGGTGACGAGCGGGTACTGGGGGCACAGGGTGGATGCGTGTATCGCGCTGGGGATGCTGCGGGCGGATTTGTGCGAGGTGGGCACGGGGGTCGAGGTGGAGATTTTCGGGGAGCGATGGGGCGCGGTTGTGCAGGACGATGCGCCGATGTGGGATGCGAAGAATGAGCGGTTGCGCGGGTGAGAGAGACGGGGGGCTGTTTGCCCCTGTCGCCGGTTGGGCTCTAACCAATGGCGCACAACCGGCGACCCCCCGAGGATATTTTTGAACAGAAGATGAGCAAGATGGCCGATATTCCAACAACAGCGCGGGCAGTGATCATCGGGGGGGGAATCTCCGGCTGTTCGGTGGCCTATCATTTGGCAAAGGCCGGGTGGACGGATATTGTCTTGCTGGAGCGCAGGCAGCTGACCTGCGGGACGACCTGGCATGCGGCGGGGCTGATCGGGCAGTTGCGCGGATCGGCGAACATGACGCGGTTGGCGAAGTATTCGGCGGATCTGTATGTGAAGCTGGAGGCGGAGACGGGGGTCGCGACGGGGATGCGGCAGGTGGGCAGCATTTCGGTGGCGCTGACGGCGGCGCGGCATGAAGAACTGCTGCGGCAGGCGACGGTGGCGCGAATCTTTGATGTTGAGGTGGAGGAGATTTCACCGGGGGAGGTGAAGGCGCGCTATCCGCATCTGGAGATCGGCGACGTGGTGGGGGCGGTGGCCCTGCCCCTGGACGGGCAGTGCGACCCGGCGAACATTGCGATGGCGCTGGCCAAGGGCGCGCGGATGCGGGGGGCGCGGATTGTCGAAGGGGCGAAGGTGACAGGCGTCACCCAAGGCGGGGGCCGGGTGACGGGGGTGGACTACGAGACGGCAGAAGGGCCGGGGCACATCGCGGCGGAGGTGGTGATCAACTGCGGGGGGATGTGGGGGCGGGACCTTGCGGCGCAAAACGGGGTGACACTGCCGCTTCATGCCTGCGAGCATTTCTATCTGGTGACGGAGCCGATCGAGGGGCTGGGGCATCTGCCGGTGCTGCGGGTGCCAGATGAATGCGCCTATTACAAATCGGATGCCGGCAAGATGATGCTTGGGGCGTTCGAGCCGGTGGCAAAACCCTGGGGGATGGCGGGCATCCGGGAGGATTTCAGTTTTGACACGCTGCCCGAGGATTTCGACCATTTTCAGCCGATCCTTGAGGCGGCGATGCACCGGATGCCTTTGTTCCAGACAGCGGGGGTGCATACGTTTTTCAACGGGCCGGAAAGTTTCACGCCGGATGACAGGTATTATCTGGGCGAGGCCCCGGAACTGGGTGGATACTGGATTGCGGCGGGGTACAACTCGGTCGGGATCGCAGGGTCCGGGGGTGCGGGGAGGGCGCTGGCGCATGGGATCACCGAGGGCGAAGCGCCGTTCGACCTTTGGGAAGTGGATATCCGGCGGGCGCAGCCGTTTCAGCGCAATCGGCGCTATCTGAAGGAGCGGGTCAGCGAAACGCTGGGGCTGCTGTATGCGGACCATTTTCCATACCGGCAAATGGCGACGGCACGCGGGGTGCGGCGGTCGCCGTTGCATGAGGCGCTGGCGGCGCGCGGCGCGGTGTTTGGCGAAATGGCGGGGTGGGAGCGAGCAAACTGGTTCGCGGAGCCGGGGCAGGTGGCGGAGTACGCTTACGGATGGGGCAAGGCGAACTGGTTCGAGAACCAGCGGGCGGAGCATCTGGCGGTGCGACGCGGGGTTGGGCTGTTCGACATGACCAGTTTCGGCAAGATCAGGGTTGAAGGCCACGATGCCTGCGCGTTTCTGAACCGGTTGTGCGGGAACGAGATCGATGTGGCGGTGGGCCGGATCG
>JANMDH010000401.1:0-2972 GCA_031376195.1 Gemmobacter sp.
CCGATCAGATCATGCTCGCGACATCGACCGGTCAGTCGATCCGGGTGCCGGTGGATCAGATCAGCTTCCGTTCCCGCTCTGCCGGGGGGGTCAAGGTGTTCAACACCGGCGGGGATGAGAGGGTCGTGTCAGTGGCGCGGGTCGCCGAACAGGGTGATGACGAAGCTTGAGGATCAGCTGGCCGCCCTTGCGGCGGCGGGCGAAACCATCCCCTACGGCGTCCTCGCGCGGGAGCTGGGCTTGCGGATGGCCGACCTCACCTCGGCACTTGAGGCATTGATGGAGGATGACATTCGCCAGTCACGCCCCCTCCGCGCCAGTCTGTGTGTTCAGCGCATGTCGGCTCAGCGCCTGCCTGCACCCGGTTTCTTTGAAAAGGCGGCCGCTCTTGGCTGCGCCATTCCTGACCCCGCCGCTTTCGTGCTGGCGCAACGGGAAGCCCTTTACCGACGCTGATCGGTGCGCTGACGCAGATCAATCCTCTCTTCGCGGGTCTATCCTGCCGATACGCGATCGATTACTGTTTATTGCACCGCAAATAGGCGGCAGACACCAAAGGAACACCTGCATGACTGCAATCGCACCGTACGCTCCCCTCGTCGCCCGGATTTTGATCGGTATCCTCTTCCTCGTCGCGGGGGCGGGTAAAGTCTCCGATGTTGCCGGGTTTTCGGGATACCTCGCTTCGGGCGGACTTCCCGCCTTCCTTGCCTGGCCTTCGATCCTGTTCGAGATTATTCTCGGCCTCGCCCTTATTGCCGGGTTCCAGACCCGGATTTTTGCCCTTCTTGGCGCGGGCTTCTGTGTGCTGGCCGCGGTGCTTTACCACTTCAACCCGGCTGATCAGCTTCAGATGACCATGTTTCTCAAGAACTTTGCCATCGCGGGCGGCCTCTTGATGTTCGTGGCGCATGGCGCGGGCCGCTATGCGGTCGACAAGGCCTGATCGTCGCAGCATCTTTCCAAAATCTGCAAAACCCCCTAAACCGCCGCCATGATACAAACACTTCACATCATCGGCGGCGGCATGGCCGGATCCGAGGCCGCATGGCAGGCCGCCCAGATGGGCGTGCCTGTTATCATCCACGAAATGCGCCCCAAAATCGGGACTTTCGCGCACAGAACCGGGCATTTCGCGGAAATGGTCTGTTCCAATTCCTTCCGGTCCGACGACGACGAACGCAATGCTGTTGGCCTGCTTCATTGGGAAATGCGCAGCGCGGCTGGGTTGATCATGGAAATGGCGACTGCGCATAAACTGCCTGCGGGTGGTGCCTTGGCGGTGGACCGTGATCCCTTTGCCGCGGCGGTCACCGCGCGGCTGCTGGCGCATCCATTGATTTCCACTTCGTTTGAAGAGGTGACGAGCCTTCCCTCAGACGGAAAATGGATCATTGCCACCGGCCCGTTGACCAGCACTGCACTTGCGCAAAGCATCCGCGCCGCCACGGGGGCGGATGCATTGGCCTTCTTCGACGCCATTGCGCCCATCGTCTATGCGGAAAGCGTCGATATGTCCGTCGCCTGGATGCAGTCACGCTACGACAAGGGCGAAACGTTGGAGGAACAGACCGCCTACATGAACTGCCCGATGGACCGCGCGCAGTATGAGGCGTTCATCGACGCCGTACTGGCCGCCGACAAGACCGAATTTCATGAAGGTGAAACCGCAGGCTATTTCGATGGCTGTTTGCCGCTGGAAGTGATGGCCGAACGGGGCCGCGAAACGCCGCGTTTCGGGCCGATGAAACCCGTGGGCCTGACCAATCCGCACAACCCGATGAAGCCCTATGCCGTGGTGCAACTGCGCCGGGATAACAAACTGGGGACGCTGTACAACATCGTGGGGTTCCAGACCAAGATGAAATACGGCGCGCAAACCGCTGTATTCAAAATGATTCCCGGACTGGAAAATGCGTCCTTCGCGCGTCTTGGGGGCATTCACCGCAATACGTTCATCAATTCGCCCAGCCTGCTCGACGACCAGATGCGCCTGAAGTCGCATCCCCATATCCGCTTTGCCGGGCAGATCACCGGCGTCGAAGGCTATGTTGAAAGCGCTGCCATGGGCTTGCTTGCAGGGCGGATGGCGGCGGCGGAAATTCTGGGGCGCGAAGTGACCGCCCCGCCCCCCGATACGGCAATGGGCGCGCTGATCACGCACATCACCGGCGGGGCCGAGGCAAAAACGTTTCAGCCGATGAACGTGAACTTCGGCCTGTTCCCCCCGATCGAGGCGAAAGGCGGACGCAAGGGCCGCAAGGACCGCTACAAAGCCTACACCGACCGGGCCAAGGACGCGTTCACGGAATGGCTTTCGTAACCCGCTTTGCCCCGTCGCCGACCGGGCCTTTGCATCTGGGGCATGCCTATTCGGCGCTGCTGGCGCATGACATGGCTGTTGCCGAAGGCGGAACGTTCCTTCTTCGCATTGAGGATATTGATACGGCTCGTTGCTCCCCCGAATGGGAAGCACAGGTTTTCGATGATCTGCGCTGGTTAGGGATTTGGTGGCCTGAACCGGTGATGCGGCAGTCCACAAGATTGTCCTCTTACGGCGCTGCTTTGGATAGTCTTTGGAATAGCGACTATCTCTATCCTTGCACTTGCTCACGGCGCGATATCCTAGAGGCGTCATCCGCTCCTCAGGAAGGCGCAGTTTTTGCGGGACCCGACGGCGTGATCTATCCAAGAACTTGCCCAGAAAGCTACCTCGGCCTGCCATGCAGCATATCGCCACGTCCCGCAGACATGTCGTTGCGACTGGCCGCATGGCGAGCAGAATACACGGCAGAAAAGACGCTGGGGGGGGATCGCTGGTATTTTCAGGAAACTGGCGACAAAAATCACGGATTGGTCGGCTTTACACCTGACGAATTCAACCAGCAGATCGGCGATGTGGTCTTATCAAGGAAAGGGCTCAACACCTCCTACCACCTCTCCGTCGTCATGGACGATGCCGCGCAGCGGGT
>JANMDH010000420.1:0-1716 GCA_031376195.1 Gemmobacter sp.
GGCGTGGCCAGCAGCGCGCCGTCGCAGACGAGTTCGGGCATGCGCACGCGGCCATCGACGCTGATGCGCAGTTTGGCCGCTTGCGGGCCCATGCGGAACAGGCTGACCTCGTTGATGGCCAGTGCCTCCATCACGTCACCTGTTACGGTTTCCGCCCGCATCGTCAGGGGATTGACTGCCTCTTCGACGGCCATGGCAAGGCGTTCGGGCAGGCCGTCGATGTGGTTGGCATTCATCAGAAATCCGATGGTGCCGCAATTCATGCCATAAACTGGCAGCCCCAGCGCCTGCGTGTCATGCAGGGTCTGCAACATGAATCCATCCCCGCCAAGGGCCACGATGACATCGGCGTCGTCGGGCGGGGTCTGGCCATGGCGGTTGGTCAGCTTTTTAAGGGCTGATTTTGCGGCGGTTGACCCGCTGGAAAGAAACGCGATTTTCATGGCTGCCCCCTGCGCCACCCAGTCTTGGGCATTGCGGCGGGCAAACTCAACCCCTGCCCTTCGCGCCCCCGCCTTCGCGACAGACTGACGCCACGTCGTTTCTTGGCTTTTGCGATGAAGGCTGATGCTGTAAACATGCCTGCAACCGCCAATGCCCCAAGGGAGATGCCGATGAACGCGCCGCACCGTGACGATGGTTTTTTCAGCGAAACGCTTGCCAGCCGTGACCCTGATCTGTTCGCGGCGATGACGTCGGAACTGGGACGGCAACGGGACGAGATTGAACTGATCGCGTCGGAAAACATCGTCAGCCGCGCCGTGATGGAAGCGCAGGGCGGCGTGATGACGAACAAATATGCGGAAGGCTATCCGGGCAAGCGGTATTACGGCGGTTGCCAGTTCGTGGACGTGGCAGAAAATCTGGCGATTGCGCGGGCGTGCGAATTGTTCGGGGTGGGCTTTGCGAATGTGCAGCCAAACTCGGGGTCGCAGGCCAACCAGGGGGTGTTTCAGGCGCTGATCAAGCCGGGGGATACGATCCTGGGGATGTCGCTTGATGCAGGCGGGCATCTGACGCACGGGGCGGCGCCGAACCAGTCGGGCAAATGGTTCCACGCGGTGCAATACGGGGTCCGGGCGCAGGATCTGCTGCTGGATTACGATCAGGTGGCGGAACTGGCGACAGCGCACCGTCCGAAGATGATCATCGCAGGCGGGTCGGCGATTCCGCGCATCATCGATTTTGCCCGGATGCGGGAAATCGCGGACAGTGTCGGGGCCTATCTGCTGGTCGATATGGCGCATTTCGCGGGGCTGGTGGCGGCTGGCCTGTACCCCAGCCCGTTCCCGCATGCGCATGTGGCGACGACGACAACGCACAAAACCCTGCGCGGGCCACGGGGCGGGATGATCCTGACGAACGACGAGGCGTTGGCCAAGAAATTCAATTCGGCGATTTTCCCGGGCATTCAGGGCGGGCCGCTGATGCATGTGATCGCGGCCAAGGCAGTGGCCTTCGGCGAGGCGCTGCGCCCGGAATTCAAGACCTATCAGGCGCAGGTGATCCGGAATGCGCAGGCGTTGGCCGATCAACTGATGAAGGGCGGCCTTGGCACGGTGACAGGGGGCACGGACACGCATCTGATGCTGGTGGACCTGCGGCCCAAGGGCGTGTTGTGCAATGCGACGGAAATGGCGCTGGGCCGCGCTCTTTTCACCTGCAACAAGATCGGCATCGAGTTCGATTCGGAAAAGCCGACGATCACGAGCGGGG
>JANMDH010000453.1:0-3414 GCA_031376195.1 Gemmobacter sp.
GTCTGCAATCCGACCTTGGTGAACACGCCGGGCCGCCTCGCGGCCACATCGCGGTGCATGTCGAACAGGATGCCCGACGGCACATTGTAGGCCGCGATCCGGTCTTCCACGATCATCCGCCAGATCGCAGGCATCGGCAGATGCGACGCCCCCGAAGGATAGGATCCCGCGATCACCCGTGCCAACAGCCCCTCTTGCGCCAGATGGTCGATCCCCTTCACCCCGTACATGTCGCCTGCCGCAATCGGATGCAGCGTGGTCAGATCGCGCGGGTGGCCTTCGCTGGCAAAGCGTTCCCCGATTGCCCGCAAAACCAGATCAGGACAGCCGAGTGCCGATGACGACGAAACCGTCACAACTGCCCCATCGGCGATACGGGCGGCGGCGGCGGCGGCAGAGACAACTTTGCCCATCAGATATCCCCGTAGTTGACGGCAACGCGCGTGCCCGACCGGGCCGCTTCCCGCACCGCGAGGGCCACTGCCAACGACGCGATCCCATCCTGCCCGGTCGCCGCAGGCGCACCCTGCCCCGCCACCGCCGCCGCAAAGTGGCGCACCCCTTCGACATACAGATCATGCCCCGCAAAGGGCACCCGCTCGCGCCCGGCGGCTGTCACCAGTTCAATCTCGCCCACAGGCTTTTGCGTCATCACCCCGGCTGCAAAGATCGACCCCTCCGTGCCATGCACCTCTAGCCCCGATCCCGCAAAACGGTGCGTAAAACTTTCATGTGCCATCACCATTGCGCCCGATGGCAGGGACCACACGGACATCACCGAATCCTCCACTCCCTCGCCCATGCCCGACACTCCCGCCTGTGCCACCACATTCAGTGGGTCTTCCCCCGTCAGAAACCGCACGGTATCTGCGTCATGCACCGTGATATCCGCGATCACCCCGCCCCCCGTCGGGTCATTGATGCGCCAGCCCTGCAGATGCGGCGGCAGATGCACCGCATGATGGATGCGCAGCGATAAGACCTTCCCGATCCGCCCCGACGCTACCAGGTCGCGAATCGTCCAGTGGCTGCCCGAACAGCGCAGGTGGTGATTGGTGGCCAAGATCAGGCCCGCCGCCGCCGCCGTCTTCACCATCAGACAGGCCTGCGCCAGACTTAAGGAAAGCGGCTTTTCGCACAGCACATGTTTTCCCGCGCCAAGCGCTGCCATCGCCTGTGCAAAATGCCTGTCATTGACCGACGAGATATAGACGGCATCCACAGAAGCATCGGCCAGCATATCGTCCAGCGCCACGCCAGACCGCGCAATCCCATGCCGCGTGGCATACTCGCGCGCATGATCCGCCAATCCGCTGACCACCCACGCAACCTGCCCGCCCGGCTGCGCCCGAAGGGCATTTATCATGTGTTCGGCACCAATCGTACTTGCCCCACACAAACCCCACCGCATCGCTGTCTTCCCTTTATGGATCGTTCCAAACCTTTTATGGAACGATCCATATCTGTCAATATGATTCTTTGGCCGGACAGGGCTTGTCCGGAGATTCCGGTGTTTTGTGATTGGCGGGTGCGCCTTTTGCGGGGCGTAACCCATGATCCAACGGCCGACATTGGCCAAAATCAGGGTCTGCCAGATTCGCCTACACCGAATCCGTCACAGAACCTTCACTGGCCATGCCCAATATTTCAATTATTCTCGAATCATGGAAATCAACATCGCCATCCGTGCCTTCTCGGCACTCGGTCACCCCGGCAGGCTCGCCATCTTTCGCCTGCTGATGCGGCATGCCCCGCACGGCGTTCGGGCCGGGGACATTGCCACAGCCCTCGACATCCGACCCAACACCCTGTCCGCCAATCTGTCGATCCTTCAAGACGCGGGCCTGATCCGGTCCTGCCGTGAAGGGCGGGCGATCCTGTATTGCGCACACCTCCCCACGACGGGCGCTTTGGCCGCCTATTTCGTGGACGACGTCTCGCGCGGCAGGCCTGACCTGATCTCGCACCTCACTTATCCTGTCTCGACCGATCCCCAGAAAGGCGCAGCCATGCCCGATACCGATTTCGATGTTCTCTTCCTCTGTTCGGGCAACTCCGCCCGCTCCATCTTTGCCGAAGCGCTGCTGCGCGATATCGGGCGCGGCAAGTTTCAGGCGTTTTCGGCGGGCACCAGACCCGGCACCGAACTGAACCCCTTCGCTCTGGAAGTGCTCACGCGAAACGGGCACGATGTCTCGACCCTGCGCGCCAAACATCTGTCGGAATTTCAGGCCCCCGGCATGCCCCTGATGGATTTCGTCTTCACCGTTTGCGACACCGCCGCGAACGAGGAATGCCCCCCTTGGCCCGGTCAGCCCATCACCGCGCATTGGGGCCTGCCCGACCCGGTCAAGGTGCAAGGCACCGATGCCGAAAAAGGCCTCGCCTTCGCGCAAACCTATGCCGAACTCCGCCGCCGCATCATCGCCTTTGCCGCCCTACCCTTCGGCACGCTCAGCCGGGTCGCGGTGCAATCCCGGATCGACACCCTGGGCGATAAGGCAGGCGCATAAGATGCCCCGGATCGCCATCAATGGCCTTGGACGCATCGGCAAACTCGCCCTGCGCGACCTGATCGACAGCGGCGCCGGGGGCCAGATCGTCCTGATCAACGATCCCGCCGGCACCCCCGATCAGCACGCCTTGCTGATGGAATTTGACTCCGTTCATGGCCGCTGGCCACGCCGCATCACCCATGATGCGACCAGCCTGACGTTGGAAGGGCAGCGCATCACCCTGACCAATGCGAGGCGGATCGAGGATCTGCCCCTTCGCGCGATGGGCGTTGATCTGGTGATCGACGCCACGGGCGTCTTCAAGACGGCAGCCAAGATTGCGCCCTACTTTGCCGCCGGGGTCAAAAAGGTCATCGTATCAGCCCCGGTGAAAGATGGTGGCGCGCTGAACTTGGTCTATGGTGTCAATCATCACCTTTACGACGGCTCACAGGCGCTGGTCACGGCAGCCTCCTGTACGACGAATTGCTTGGCCCCGGTGGTCAAGGTTATCCACGAAAGCCTTGGCATCCGCCACGGGTCTATCACCACTATCCACGATGTCACCAACACCCAGACCATAGTAGACCGTCCCGCCAAAGACATGCGCCGCGCGCGGTCGGCTTTGATGAACCTGATCCCCACAACAACCGGCAGCGCCACAGCAATCACGTTGATCTATCCCGAACTAGAGGGTCGATTGAACGGTCATGCCGTGCGGGTGCCGCTTCTCAACGCATCGCTGACAGACTGCGTGTTTGAGGTAGAGCGGGCCACCACGGTTGAGGAGGTGAATGCCCTGTTCAAGACCGCCGCAGACGGCCCGCTAAAGGGTATTTTAGGGTATGAGACCCGCCCGCTGGTTTCAAGTGACTTCACCAATGATCCGCGATCATCCGTTATCGACGCATTGTCGACT
>JANMDH010000174.1:0-4521 GCA_031376195.1 Gemmobacter sp.
GGATCGTCGATCCAACTTACGTCGCGTCGCCGCAGATAGGCCCGCAGATCGGCCCGGGGGACAGTCAGAAAAGGCCGCACAAACAGCACGCCACCTTGCACCCACTCCCGCCGCATCCCCGACAGACCGTCCTGGCCAGCCTCGCGTGCCAGCCCCATCAGGAACGTCTCCGCCTGATCATCCGCCGTGTGCCCCAGCACCACATCCCCGATCCCCTGCCCGCGCGCCCAGTCCCCGATCAACCTGTATCGCGCCCGCCGTGCCTGATCCTGCAGATTGCCAGTGATAATGCCGTGGTCCCATTCCAAGGTCGTGTGCGCAACATCCAGATTTGCGCAAACCTGCGCAACCTGCCGCGCCTCATCCCCCGATGTGGTTCGCAGGCGATGATCCACCGTCACGGCGGCCACTTGCCCGGGTGCTGTGTTCACCATCAGATAAAGCGCCGCCATGGAATCGCTTCCGCCGGAAACGGCCACGCCTATCTTTGCCTTCGGATCGCGGAGCATTGGCATAAGGGCAAGATGCTTTAAAAGCGCCTCGTTGCCCTCGTCTGTCACTGACAGCCCAGACCCTGCGCCGCCGTCAGCGCATTTGACGCCTCCACGCTGCCCGGGAACCGCGTGCCCACTTCGGTCAGCGTCACGCACGCCTCCGGCACCTGCCCCAGATTGCCCAGCGCCTGCCCCAGTTTCAGCAAGGCCTGCCCGCCCAGCGCCCCGTTCGGCGTACCCGAAAACGCCTCCAGATAGGCCCGCGCCGAATTTGCCGTATCGCCCATTTCCGCAAGGGAATCCCCCCGCAGAATATGTGCCTCCTGCGTCAGGGGCCCACCTTGATAGGTCGTGGTAAAGGCCTGAAACTGCTCCGCAGCGGTGCGAAAGTCACCGGAAGCGAGCACCCCCTTGGCCCGGTCAAAGTCAGCTTGTTCCGACATCGCGAGTTCAGGCGCACCCGCGCCCGCCACCGGGTCGGTCGGTGCCGTCGCCACAGGCAAACCGCCACCCCCGCCACCGCCCAAAGGCGGGGTGTCGGGCAGGTTGGCCACATCGCACCCTTCCGTCACTTCGCACAGGCGGAACTCCATATCGCCGATCCGGTTCGTCCCGTCCGACACCACCTTGTTCAGCCGCAGCTCCACCTCTTCCGCCTTTGCCGTCAAACGGCTAAGCGCGGTTTCAATCGCATCCATCCGCTGCAGCGCATCACCCCCCGCCGCCCCCGATTGCAGTTTCCCCGATGTCACCAGCTCCGATTTCAGCGCATTGAACTCGGCGCTCAACGCCCCCAGCTCCACCTGAAGATCGGCCAGCGTCTGTGCCCTGTCCTGTGCCATGGCACCGCCGGGAAGGCACAAAAGGGCAACCGCAATCGCGCGCAGCGTTTTCACCGGATCAGGCCCCCACACCCGCAGACAGCACCGTCACGGCCCGACGGTTCCGGCCATAGCAGTCTTCGGTCGAACACACTTCCACCGGGCGTTCCTTGCCATAGCTGACCGTCCGCATCCGGTTCGCAGCGACCCCCTGACTGATCAGGAAATTCTGCACCGCCGACGCGCGGCGTGCCCCAAGGGCAAGGTTGTATTCCCGCGTGCCCTGTTCATCCGCATGGCCCTCGACGATGATCGCATAAGACCCGTTCTGCGTCAGCCACTGCGCCTGCCCCGCCAGGGTCTGGCGCGCCTGATCGCTCAGGTTCGACTGATCCACCGCAAAAAACACCCGATCCCCCAGCGTCTGGTTGAAATACGCAACCGACCGCGGATCGCTGGGGTCGCCCAGACCCGACGTCCCGATCCCGCCTGCCCCCGGCCCGCCTGGCCCCCCGGGGCCACCACCCGCGCCGTAACGGTCGGGATTGTTACAGGCCGCCAGTCCCAGCACCGCCACCAGCAGCAGGCCTTTTGTCATCATGCTCATCGCCTTTTTCCTTTATTCTTATGGCTGCTCAACCGCACCATAGCAGGTTTATCCGGCCCTGTGAATCCGGGCATTCTCACATCGCGTTACGGCAGCAGCGGCGACCACGCAGGATCACTTGCCGGCCCGTCTGTTGGTACCTGACGCAGGTTTCGTCCCGAAATATCCACCGAATACAGCGCCGGCTGACCATCCGCCCCCGCCCCCTGCCGCGTGAACATCAAGACCCGTCCGTTCGGCGCCCAGGTCGGTCCTTCGTCCAGGAACGACGCCGTCAGCAGCCGCTCCTCCGACCCGTCCGTCCGCATCACCCCGATGTGGAACCGCCCTTCATTCTGCTTCGTGAACGCGATCAGGTCCCCCCGCGGCGACCACACAGGCGTGCCATACCGCCCCGCCCCGTTTGACACCCGCACCGGTTCACCCCCGCCCGCGCCCATGACATACAACTGCTGGGTGCCGCTCCGGTCGCTTTCAAACACGATCTGGCTGCCATCCGGCGAATAACTCGGTGCCGTTTCAATCGACGGCGCGTTGGTCAGCTGGCTCAGATTACCCGATCCCGTATCCAGCGCGTAGATGTCGCTGTTGCCGCCCCGTTCCAGACTGAACACCACCGTCCGCCCGTCCGGCGCAAAGCGCGGCGCAAAGGTCATCGTGCCCTCCTGTTCGCCCAAAGACTGCGTGTTCAGCGACGCCACATCCATCAGATAAATCTGCGGGAAACCGCTGGCATAGCTGGTGAACAGGATGCGCGATCCGTCCGGCGAAAACCGCGGTGCGATCACGATAGAACTGCTGTCCGTCAGATAGGCCACATTTGCCCCGTCATAATCCATCACGCCCAGCCGTTTCTGCCGCGCGTCCTTTGGCCCGCTTTCCGACACATAGACCACCCGGCTGTCGAAATACCCGCCCTCGCCCGTGATGCGGGCGTAGGCAGCATCCGCCACCTTATGCGCCATCCGCCGCCAGCTTTGCGGCGTGCCCGCGAATTGCAGCCCTTCGCCCAAGGGCTGTCCCGAAAATACGTCGAACAGCCGGAATTTGACGACGATCCGGTCGCCCGACGCCTGCACCGCCCCCGTGATCACCGCCTGCGCGTTGATTGCCTTCCAATCCTCATACCCGATGGTCGGATCGAAACTGCTGATCCGCGCGATATGCGCGCTTTCCGGTATCTCCCGGAACAGCCCCGTCCCCGCCAGATCCTCCGCCACCACCCTCGCGATGTTGGCCGCGTATTCCCCCGCCCCGCCTTCGTCGATGAAGGTCGGAATGGCGAAGGGCAGGGGTTCAATCACCCCATCCGTAATAACAATCCGCAAGGGTTCCGCCTGCACGGGGGCAAAGGCGGCCTGCCCCGTCCAAAGGGCAAGACCAAGGGCAAGGGTCGGGGTGAGGGTTCTGATCAGGCGCATGCTGTCCTCATTCTCTCCGTTTGTGTGGGCGGCCATGGGGCCGGGAATTCAGTTGTTCGTCGTCTCATCGCATCCGCATCCCTGACGGGTCGAACACGAGTTCAAGTTCTTTCCACTGGTCGTATTTTTCCGGCGGTAACGGGAATCCGTCCTTGCCGCAGCGGATGATCGCCCGGCGCGCGGCCTCATAGGCCTGTTCAGCCCCGGCATCCGTCCCGCCGCTTGATCCGACCATGCGGATCGAGCCCGCATCCGGTATCCCGTTCTGCCCGACGGTCAGGCCAACGATCACCTGGGTTTCAAGGGCTGCCGACGACAGCGCACCCACGTTCCAGCAGGTGCTGACCGAAACCCGGAAAGACTCGATTTCGCTGCCCGTCATCGGCGGCCCGGATGCAGCCACCGGTTCCTCCGCCGCCTGCGCCTCGGCCAAAGCGGCGGCAAGCGCCTCTGCCTGGGCATCCGGCTCTGGTGTCTCCTCAACCGGTTGCTCGACCGCAGGCTCCTGCGTTTCCGCGACTTGCGGCGGTTCCGGCTCCACGGTTTCCACAGGCTTTTCAGGCCGCTGCCGGGGGCGCGCACTCGACGTTGGGGCCAATGTCGACGGCGTATCCGTCTGGTTCGCCTCGGTCGCCAGCACCTCGCCGCCATCTACCGGGGCCGCCGTTTCCTCCGGCGGTTCCTCGACCGGGGGCTCTTCCGTCACCGTTTCCACCACCTCCGGGATCACCTCAGGTGCCACTTCCGGCAGTTCTTCGACCACATCCACCGGGTCCGGCGTGATCACTTCGGCAGGTTTCGGCTTTGGCCGCACGTTATCCACCTGCGGGGCCACCGACGGGATCACCAGTTCCGGCTGCGGCGTGTCATTCACCGGCGCTTCGGTCACGGGTTCCACCACGGGTTCGGGATCAGGTTCCGGCACAGGCGCGGGGTCCGGCTCCGGTGCGGGCTCCGGGTCACGGATTGGCTGCGTTACGGGTTCCGGCAAGGGTGCAGGCTCTGCCGGGGTCGGCGCAGGTTCCGGCGCAGGCTCCGGCTCTGGTTCCGGCGCGGGGATTGGTTCGGGTTCCGGGTCCGGCAATGCCGCCACAGGTTCCGGCGCAGGCTCCACCACCGGCTGATCCGACGCCGCCGCCGACATCGCCGCAAGCTGATCTTCGGTCACGAAACTCACA
>JANMDH010000459.1:0-2583 GCA_031376195.1 Gemmobacter sp.
GCTGGACGGAAAACGTCGGCCAATGATCCTGCCACTACCGACAGGCCGCACCACATGACCGCCCGCCTGAGGCTGACCCTGATGCTCGCCCCCGTGCTCGCCGTCATCGGCCTTTTGTTCGGCGGCGGCCTGTTCCTGGGATTTCTGCAATCCCTGCACGCAATGCCCGGTGATACGGGGCCGACGCTCGACGCCTACCATGCCGTCCTCGGCTCACGGGCATTCTTGGGTGCCTTGGGCTTCAGCCTTTACATCGCCCTCACTGCCACGCTTTTGTCCGCCCTCATCGCCGTCGGCGCGGCCCTTCTGCTGCGCCAAACCTTTGTCGGGCGCGGCCTCATCGCCTTTCTCTTCCAGATCAACCTCACAATCCCCCATGTCGTGGGCGCCATCGGCATCCTTTATCTCTTTTCCCAATCCGGCAGTTTTGCCCGCCTTGCCGCGGGGATCGGCCTCCTTGACCGCCCCGCCCAGTTTCCCGCCCTGATCTATGACCGCAACGCCATCGGCATCATCCTTCACTATGTCTGGAAAGAGGTGCCCTTCATCAGCCTTGTCCTGCTGTCGCAGATGCAGACCATCGGGCAGGAGTATGAGGCGGCGGCACGCTCCCTCGGCGCGAACCGCTGGCAATGCTTTGCCCATGTCACCCTGCCCCTTATCGCCCCCGGCCTGATCGCCGCCTCCGTCATCGTCTTTGCCTTCAGCTTCGGCGCCTATGAGGTGCCGCTGCTGCTTGGCCCCAACGCCCCCGCCGCCTTGCCCGTCCTTGCCTACTGCGCTTATGTCGACGTCGATCTTGCCGCCCGCCCGCAGGCCATGGCCATGGCCATGGTCATCGCCCTGATTTCCGCCGGCCTGATCCTGATCGCCCTGCGCGCCGCACGCACGGCCCTTCGCCGATGATGCGCACACCCTCCACCGCCCTGCGCGTCTTGTGGATCGCCAGCGGTGCCCTGCTTGCAATCGCATTGATCCTGCCGCTCATCCCGCTTGCCGTCTGGTCCTTTGCCCACGGCTGGCGCTTTCCCGACATCCTGCCGACGCAGTGGTCGACCAAGGCCTGGGATTATGCCCTCTCCGGCACTTCGGGCGTCTTGCACAGCCTTTGGATCACCGCCTGCATCGCCCTGGTCACCACTGCCCTCTCCGCCCTGATCGGCGTTCCCGCAGGCCGCGCTCTGGGCCTGCACAGCTTTCGTGGCAAGGGCATCGTCGAACTTGTCGTTCTTGCCCCCCTTATCGTCCCCGGCATCGCCACAGCCCTCGGCCTGCATTCCGTCTTCATCGGCCTTGGCCTGACCGGCACCATCACCGGCGTCATCCTCGTCCACCTCATCCCCACCCTGCCCTACATGACCCTTGTCATGGCCGCCGTCTTTGCCAACCACGATCCCGCCTTTGAAGATCAGGCCCGCTCCCTCGGGGCCGGGCCGCTCGCCGTCTTTCGCCATGTCACCCTGCCCGCCATCCTGCCCGGTCTGCTCGTCGGGTCCGCCTTCACCTTTCTGGTCTCGTGGAGCCAGTATGCCCTGACCCTCCTGATCGGCAGTGGCAAGGTCGTCACCCTGCCCCTTTTGCTGTTCAGCTTTGCCAGCGCAGGGCGCAATGACATCGCGGGGGCCATCGGCGTGATCTATATCCTGCCCGGCATCCTGTTCCTTGCCCTGACCGCCGGACGCCTGACAGGCCGCAACACGGCCCTGCCCCGCGGGCAGCGCGCATGACAGCCGTCTCCATCACCGGCCTCGGCAAGGATTACGCGGCAGGCGAAGGCCCCGCCCTCAGCGATCTGTCGCTGCAGGTCAACAGCGGCGAAATGGTCGCCCTTCTTGGCCCTTCCGGCTGTGGCAAGACGACTGCCCTGAAAATCCTTGCCGGGCTGATTGCCCCCACAAAGGGCGAGGTCAGGTTTGATGGCAAACCCGTCCTCGACCTTACTCCCGATCAACGCGGCGCTGTCATGGTGTTCCAGAACGCCCTGCTGTTCCCCCATATGTCCGTTGCCGCCAACGTGGGCTTTGGCCTGCGCATGCGCGGCCTGCCCAAGGCCGACATTGCAACCCGCGTCGAACGGATGCTTGACGCCGTGCGCCTGCCCGGGTTCGGCCCGCGCAAGCCTTCCGAACTTTCCGGCGGACAGGCGCAGCGCATCGCCCTTGCCCGCGCCCTGATCCTGCAACCCGCCCTTCTGCTGCTGGATGAACCTTTGTCCAGCCTTGACGCCCATCTGCGCGCCGACATGCGCGATCTGATCTGCACCCTTCAGCGTGAAACCCGCATCACCACCCTGTTCGTCACCCATGATCAGGCCGAAGCAGTCGCCATGGCCGACCGCGTCGCCCTGCTGCTGGCAGGACGCCTGCGCCAGTTCGACCCGCCCGCCGCGTTTTACAAGCGCCCCGCCGATGTGGATGTCGCGCGGTTTTTCGGCGGGGCGAACTTTGTCCCGGGCCGGATCATCAACGGACACTTTCACTCCGCCCTCGGCACCCTTGTCCTGCACAGCGCCCCGCCTGCTCGTCCTGGCACCCTGACCATCCGCCCTGAATCGATCCGTCTTGGCCCGGGCGATACCAACAC
>JANMDH010000469.1:0-16135 GCA_031376195.1 Gemmobacter sp.
CCTGCCGTGTCAGGGCGTTGCAGGGCGCGAAGGTGCATCTCGGCCACATCACGGACATCGACGGTGGGAAGGCCGATTGCTGGCATCATCGGGTCTTTTCCCGACAGGAAGCGTTTGATTACCGCGACCGAGCTGCCATACTCGGCATCCAAAGGGGGTCCGACGACAAAGCCAGGATTGATCGTTGTCAGTGCGATACCCGGCGCATCGGTTTTAACGAAATCCCATGCGGCGCGTTCCGCCATGACCTTCGATTTGGCATAAGCGGAGGTTCCTGGGGCGTTCGGGTCGAGCCAATCTGCCTCGGTATAGGTCTTTTGGCCACCCCCCTGCATCACTGACACGATCGATGACGTGAGAATCACCCGGTTTACGCCCGCAGCCTTGGCCGCACGCATCACCCGCAGGGTGCCATCAACGGCAGGGCGGATCAGATCATTTTCGTCCTTTGGCTGACTTATGGGAAAGGGCGATGCTGTGTGCAGGATCGCCACCACACCTTTTGCCGCCTCTGCCCACCCGTCATCGCTGGTCAGGTCGAGTGATACAAAATCAAGGTTCGCCTCCATCTTCGGGCTGGTCAGATGCGGGCGGATGGCGGTACGCACTTCATCCTGACGCGTGGGCGACCGCAGACTGCCGCGCACGGCATAGCCTGCGTTCAACAGTTTTACTGCACAGTGTTTGGCAATGAAGCCGGATATTCCGGTCAATAGAACAGTATCGGTCATGGTTTTTACCCAACCTTAAGGACGCTGCGGGTGAAGATAAGCGTGATCTTTTCACTGTCAACATTCCGGCCAAAAATAGAAAGGGGTTGGCCCCCTCCCAAAGGCCAACCCCTTCGCCGCGGCCCGCCGTCGGATCACTCCAACAGGCGGCGGGCTATCACTTGGGCCTGAATCTCGGCGGCCCCTTCGAAGATGTTCAGGATGCGCGCATCGCACAGGATCCGGCTGATCGGATATTCCAAAGCAAAGCCATTGCCGCCGTGGATCTGCAATCCGTTGTCGGCTGCTGCCCAAGCCACCCGCGCGCCGAGCAGTTTTGCCATCCCGGCCTCAAGATCACAACGTTGGCCACTGTCTTTCTGGTGCGCACTGAAATATGTCAGTTGCCGCGCGACCATCACTTCGACCACCATCATCGCGATCTTGCCGGCCACGCGCGGGAATTCGATCAGCGCCTTGCCGAACTGGCGTCGGTCGGTTGCATATCGCAGCGACACATCGAGCGCATTTTGCGCGACCCCGACAGCACGCGCGGCGGTCTGAATGCGGGCCGATTCAAAGGTTTGCATCAGTTGTTTAAAGCCCTGCCCTTCGACGCCGCCGAGTAGATTTTCTGCCGAGACGTGAAAGCCGTCAAAGGCCAGTTCATATTCCTTCATGCCCCGATACCCGAGAACTCCAATCTCGCCGCCCGTCATGCCGGGGGTAGGAAAGGGGTTGGCGTCAGTGCCAGGTATCTTTTCGGCCAGAAACATCGACAGGCCGCGATAATCAGTCGTGGTGGGGTCGGTACGGGCAAGCAGCGTCATGACATGGGAGCGCGCGGCGTGGGTGATCCAGGTCTTGTTGCCCGTCACCTCCCAATCGTCGCCCTGACGGACAGCGCGGGTCCGCAGGGACCCGAGGTCAGACCCAGTGCCGGGTTCAGTAAAGACAGCCGTAGGCAGTGTTTCCCCACTGGCCAAACGTGGCAGCCATTTCGACTTTTGTTCCGCCGTCCCCCCGCACAGGATCAGTTCGGCAGCAATTTCGGTTCGGGTGGCGAGCGACCCGACGCCAATATAGCCGCGCGACAATTCTTCACTGACGACCGCCATGCTGGCCTTGGACAGACCAAAGCCGCCGAATTCCTCGGGGATAGTCAGACCGAACACGCCCAATTCGGCCAACGCTGTTATGATATCGAGCGGGATCAATTCATCGCGCAGATGCCACCCGTGGGCGTGGGGTGCGACCTGTTCGTCGGAAAAACGCCGGAACTGATCGCGGATCATTTCAAGATCCTCATCCAGCCCGCTGGCCCCGTAGGTGGCTGCCCCTTGGCACGCCAGGATTTGTGCCAGCAGCTGGGCGCGGGCCGCCTGGGTGTTGCCGCCAGTCATCAGAGCCCGCGCTGCTTTGCCGGGGGTAAAGGTGATACCGAGGTCGGACGGGCGGGCGATTTCGCCCTGACTCATCGGGATGCCGCCCTGAATTTGCGACAGATATTCACCGAAGGCGATCTGCAGGATCAATGCCTCGGTTTCCGTGAAGGTGCGTTTGTCTGACAGGCGCTCTGCCCAGTCCTGCATCTGGCGCAGAGCCTGCGCATAGGTCGCGAACCATGCGAGCGAATGTGCGGCGGACTGGTGGTCATCTATCAGTGTAGCCGACAATTTCCCGCCAACAGTGACGCGCGCCCGGACGGACCGACGCGCCGCGTCGGTGAAAGCGGTCACGTCATCGATGGCTGCTCTGGTCAGGACCAGGAGGTCCGCCAGAATTTCCGACCGGGGCATGTCCTGTCCATCATGGGGCATGGAATCGTCCTTTGCTGACTATCCGTGTTGGGTATTCCGAACTTAACAGTCGCGCAATTAAAAAACATATTTTTGATTCATGGCGAACAAAAGTGTCGCACCGGAATTTTTTCAGATGCCGTCCATCGGTTCAACCAATGGCTGACGCAGTGACGTCCGCACCGACAAATGGCAGATATTGCGCAAAGTTTTCGCAGAACATCGTGACCAGATTCCGTGCCTGTGCATCATAGGCTGCCGGGTCGGCCCAGGTGGCGCGCGGATTCAGAAGGCCTGTATCAACACCGTCCACGGCAGTTGGCACGTCGAACCCGAAATTCACATCGCGGCGGAATGTGCCTTTACTCAGGTTGCCGTTCAGGGCTGCCGTTAGTAGCCCGCGCGTTGCCACGATCGGCATCCGGCGACCCGTGCCGTAAGCGCCGCCCGTCCAGCCGGTGTTGACCAACCAGCAGACGGCCCCCGTGCGGGCAATGCTGTCCTGCAGCAGCTTGCCATAGACTTCCGGACGGCGCGGCATGAAGGGCGCGCCAAAACAGGTGCTGAACGTAGGCACCGGTTCGGTGATCCCGCGTTCTGTGCCTGCCACTTTCGACGTGAAACCGGACAAGAAATGATACATCGCCTGCGCAGGTGTCAGCCGCGCGATGGGCGGCAGAACGCCGAACGCATCACAGGTCAGCATCACCACGTTGCGCGGTTGTCCGGCAAGACCTGTCGCCGAGGCGTTGGAGATGTAGTCCAACGGATAAGCGCAGCGTGTGTTGGCTGTAAGGCTGTCATCAGCAAAGTCGATCTCCAGTGTATCGGGGTCATACACCATATTTTCAACCACCGTGCCAAAGCGGTGCGTGGTTGCATAGATCTCAGGCTCCGCTGCCGGGCTCAGATTGATCGTCTTGGCATAGCAGCCGCCTTCAAAGTTGAAAACGCCACGATCCGACCAGCCATGTTCATCATCCCCGATCAGGGTGCGGGCAGGATCAGCCGACAGCGTGGTTTTCCCGGTGCCGGAAAGACCAAAGAAAACGGCCGCATCGTCGGGATTGCCATGTGCATGGTTCGCCGAACAGTGCATTGGCATCACGCCCTTTTCGGGCAAAAGGTAGTTCAGCAGGGTGAAAACAGACTTCTTGTTTTCACCCGCATAGGCAGTGTTGGCGATCAGCACGACCTTGCGGTCAAAGTTCATGGCGATGACGGTTTCCGTTCGACAGCCATGGCGGGCTGGGTCCGCCTTGAACGATGGGCAGTTCAGGATTGTCCAGTCCGGCGTGAAATCCGCCAGTTCCGCACGATCAGGCCGACGCAGCAGATGCCGGATGAACAGCCCGTGCCATGCCAGTTCGGTAACAACGCGCACATCAAGGCGGTGTTGTGGGTCGGCCCCTGCATAAAGATCCTGCACAAAATAATCACGGCCTCTCATGTGCGCTTTCATATCGGCGAACAGGCGATCAAACGCTTCGGGTGCCATCGCGGCGTTATTTTCCCACCAGATATTCGCATCAACCGACGGCGTTCGGACCATGAATTTATCCCGGGGGGATCGTCCGGTGAATTGACCCGTCGAACACAGGAATGCCCCGCCTTTTCCCAACCGACCTTCGCCCCGCGACACTGCCGCCTCGACCAGTGCGGGTTCGGTCAGGTTGTAGAATACCTGACGCATTCCGGAGAAACCTTGGTTTTCAAGGCGTTGGATTGCCAAATTGGTGCTTGGTTGGATGGGGGATTGGATCATAACGCTTTCCATTATCCGGATCTTTGGCGTCGGCAAGCCATGGGTCGAGCGCAACCTATGGGTGGGCTGTTAGCTGCCTCAGTCTACGGGTTATAATATCATGTTTTTGCAATATAAAAGTATTGTTTTGGACTGTTAGCGCAATCAAGCTGAGGTTAGCGCAACCATTTTTGTCCAAGTAGACAACAATGGTATTTTCATCACCGTTCGATCTGATTCGGTCCGAATGCTGGCCCCAAGCGACGTTATCCACAGATTGATGTTGATTCTTGTGCTAGGAACCTGGATCATAAGGGAAAAAGTCTAGGGGCACGGCAGAACAGGGATTTTGATATGTCAAGAATCGCGCTGGTAGATGATGATAGGAACATCCTGACATCCGTCTCAATGACGCTCGAGGCCGAAGGGTTCGAGGTTGAGACATATAATGACGGTCAATCAGCATTGGACGCCTTTAACCGAAGGCTGCCTGACATGGCCGTTCTGGACATAAAGATGCCCCGAATGGATGGCATGGACCTTCTGCAGCGTCTTCGGCAGAAAAGCTCCATTCCCGTGATATTCTTGACCTCAAAAGATGATGAAATTGATGAAGTGTTGGGCCTTCGCATGGGTGCTGACGACTACGTCAAAAAGCCTTTCAGCCAACGCCTGCTTGTGGAACGGATCCGGGCGCTGTTGCGTCGTCAGGAAGCGATTGCAACAGGCGAAGTGGCGACGACTGAAGAAACCAAGATCATGGAGCGTGGGCAGTTGCGGATGGACCCGCTGCGCCATGCCGTCAGTTGGAAAGGTCAGGACGTATCGCTGACCGTGACCGAATTTCTGCTGCTGCAGGCGTTGGCACAGCGTCCCGGTTTTGTGAAAAGCCGGGATCAGCTGATGGATGTCGCCTATGACGATCAGGTTTATGTCGACGACCGCACAATCGACAGCCATATCAAACGCCTGCGCAAGAAGATGCGGACGGCGGACAACGATTTCTCAGCGATCGAGACGTTGTATGGCATCGGGTATCGCTACAACGAAGAGTGACGATTAGATGACGGTCGCTCAGCGGATGCCAATGGTCAAGAAAGGACCAAGCCGGAAGGGCGAAGTTCTTCTGGGCGAAGACTGGGTCGCACCAGATGCGTTGGCCGATGAAGAATTTCGCGCAGTGCGGGGGCGGCGAGGTGTTACCGCCCTTAACCATTCGCCGCTGGCGCGCAAAATCATCATCTTCAATCTGATGGCAATCGTTATTCTGGTGACCGGGGTCCTGTATCTGAATCCGTTCCGGGATGGTCTGATCGTTCAACGCGAACAGGCCCTGGTCGCCGAGGCCCGCTTGGTGGCAGCAGTGGCTGAGGCCAACCTGAATGCCGTCGGCGGTGGGCCTTCCTCAGCGCCATTGACCGGACGCTTGTCGTCAATGATGGATGGTCTGGCGATTAGCGACGGGACCGAAATCTTCATGTTCGACGCCGCAGGGCAGTTGATCGCCAAGGGAGCACCATCTGCTGGTCCCCGCAGAACTGTTGCAGTCCAGACCACCATCGTCACCGACTTTCTGAATATGATCTGGGATGTCGTGTCAGGCATTCTTGCGGCTTCGGACGCCATTCCAACCCCGATGGACGGCGAAGGCCTGGCGCGAAGTCTATCGGCGCAGGCAATGAGCGGGGAGACGGCAATCTACACGGGGCGCGGGCGCGATGGTGGGGCCGAATTCACGGTTGCAGCCCCCCTCCGGCAGGCTGGTGCCGTCGTCGGGGTTGTTGCCTTGACGTCGGCAGGGGGCGAAGTGGACCGCCTTACCCGTATCGCGCGCGAGCAGATTCTGCAGATGTTCATCATCGCACTGCTTGTTTCCATCGGTCTCAGTCTTGTGCTTGCATCCACAATCTCCAACCCGCTGTCTGATCTGGCCACGGCCGCCGAATTGGGGCGCGACCGTGATTCCCGCAAGATTTCGCCCGGGCGGATCCGGATTCCCGACTTGACCGCACGACCTGACGAAATCGGGCGTTTGTCTGTCGCCATGCGGGGCATGGTTGCGGCACTTTATGACCGGATAGACGCCAACGAACAATTTGCGGCTGATGTCGCGCATGAAATCAAGAACCCGTTGGCAAGCCTTCGGTCTGCCGTTGGCACGATGCGGGTGGCAAAGCGGGATGATCAGCGCGAGAAACTGCTGGAAGTGATCGAACATGATGTCCGCAGGCTCGACCGGCTGGTGAGCGACATATCGAATGCGTCACGTCTGGACAGCGAACTGGTCAAGGAAGAAGAAGAAGAATTCAACCTGCTGAAAACCGTAGGCAGCCTTTCGGATTATCTGAGCAAAGAGGCGGGTGAACGCGGTGTCGAGTTCATCACGGACCTGCCCAGCGATTCGATCACAATCCGGGGTCTTGAAGGGCGTCTTGCACAGGTGTTCGTGAACTTGATCACCAACGCGGTTTCTTTCTGCGAAGATGGTGATGCGGTACGGGTCTGGGCGCGCAAACGGGGCAATCGGGTGCTGGTGGTGGTCGAAGATACCGGGCCGGGGATTCCGGAGCAGGCACTGACCAAGGTGTTCAAGCGTTTCTATTCGGAACGTCCGGAGGGGCAGTTCGGCAATCACTCGGGTCTGGGCCTCGCGATTTCCAAACAGATCGTGGAGGCACATGGCGGTGTGATCTGGGCTGAGAATATCCGCCCAACCGACGCCGACATCACGTCCGAGCCGCTGGGTGCGCGGTTCGTGGTCGGCCTGCCGGTGTGACGGGATTATCCTGCCTGCTGCACGCGAGCTGTGTGGCGGTGAAGGGGCGTGGCCTGTTGATCCGGGGGCCGTCAGGATCCGGAAAATCGGGGCTTGCGCTGCAGTTGATGGCTTTTGGCGCGCAACTTGTGTCGGATGACCAGACCCTGCTGCAACGGGACGGCAACAATTTGATCGCATCGTGCCCGGGCCTGCTTTCGGGCCTGATCGAGGCGCGCGGGGTGGGAATTCTGCGCAGCGTTGCATTGCCGTTGGTTCAAGTGGCCGTTGCCGTCGATATGGCGGAAAACGGCACCGAACGCCTGCCAGAACCACGCCAATGTGATATACTGGGGGTCCGCGTTGATCTTGTTCAACGGGTTGATGCGCCCCATTTCGCATCTGCACTGATGTGCCTTTTATCTGATGGACGCCATGCCTGACGATCGCCCCCTGACAGGTTCTGAAAGCCTGCCCCAAAGCCTTGCCCCGGATCACCGGTTGGTTCTGGTGACGGGTCCGTCGGGGGCGGGCCGGAGTACGGCGATCAACGCGCTGGAGGATCTGGGGCATGAGGTGATCGACAACCTGCCCCTTAGTCTGGTGCCGCGTCTGATCGACGGGCCGCCGTTGGGCCGCCCCATTGCGCTGGGTCTGGATGTGCGCAACCGTGATTTTAATGCGA
Source organism: Gemmobacter sp. (assembly GCA_031376195.1). GTDB lineage: Bacteria > Pseudomonadota > Alphaproteobacteria > Rhodobacterales > Rhodobacteraceae > JANPIX01. The sequence continues at coordinate 7,694 of JANMDH010000469.1, forward strand.
CGGCGCTGATTGAGTTGATTGATACGCTCACGCGTGATCCGCGCCTGATGATCGAGGTGTTGTATCTGGACGCAACGCCGTCGGTGCTGATTCAGCGATATTCCGAAACGCGCAGGCGGCACCCCTTGGCCCCTGACGGTGATCCGGCCACGGGGGTGGAGCGCGAGATTGATCTGTTGGCACCGATCCGGGTGCGAGCCGATGTTCTGATCGATACATCGGACATGACGCCCCACGATCTGAAGGCCGAGATCGGCCTATGGTTCGGGCGGGGGACGGCGGGGCGCATGGCTGTATCGCTCGAATCCTTTTCCTACAAACGCGGGGTGCCGCGCGGACTGGATATGATCTTTGATTGCCGTTTTCTGGCGAACCCGCATTGGGTACCCGCTTTGCGCGCTTTGGATGGACGCGATGCTTTGGTGGAGGCGCATGTCCGCGCCGACCCGCGTTTTGGTGAGTTCGTGGAAAAAGTACGTGATCTGATCCTTTTTTTGCTCCCCGCGCAGCTGGCCGAAGGCAAGGCGCACCTATCGATCGGCTTTGGCTGTACCGGAGGGCAACACCGGTCGGTCGCAATTGCGGAAATAATGGGCAATGCGCTTGCAGAAACGGGCTGGCCGGTGTCAAAACGGCATAGGGAATTGGAACGCAGGGCCGCGACTGCCGCGGCACCAATGAAATCAGGATGATCCGCGCGTGATCGGTATAGTGATTGTCGCCCATGGCGGGCTTGCGCGGGAATATCTTTCCGCAGTCGAACATGTTGTCGGCAAGCAGGAAGGCATGTCTGCAATTTCCATTGAGGAGGATTGCAACCGTGATCGGAAGCAGGCCGAAATCAGCGCCGCGGCGAATGCTGTTGACACTGGCGAAGGCGTTGTCGTCGTCACGGACATGTTTGGTGGATCGCCATCGAACCTGTCCCTGCCTGCCTGCGCTGCCAAAAACAGACGGATTTTATACGGCGCAAATCTGCCCATGTTGATTAAACTGACAAAATCCCGTGATATGGCCGTACCCGATGCGGTGGCTTTGGCATTGGATGCAGGACGGAAATACATCAACAGTCTGGATCTTGGTCAAGACGGCACCACACCCTGATGGAGTGTAGTCTGCTGATAATAAACGAAAAAGGCCTGCATGCCCGCGCATCTGCAAAGTTCGTGGAATGTGTGGAACGCCATGACGCCAGTGCCGAAGTGACCAAAGACGGTATGACCGTGTCGGGCGATAGCATCATGGGGCTTTTGATGTTGGCGGCTTCTCGGGGAAGCACTATAGATGTTCGCACAAGTGGCGCGGACGCAGAAGCGCTGGCAGATGCGCTGAGGGTACTGGTGGCGAATAAATTCGGTGAAGATTACTGAAGCGCCGGGTTTAAGAAAGGCTGATGCTTCACGATGCAAATGAACACGCCGCCACCGCCAGAAGGGATGCGTTTTTCGGACTCGCCGGATTTCCGCCCTTATGACAAGCGTCAGCTGTCTTATGCCCATACGTTCGACAGCAAGCCAAAGCAGATCGTCATCCGTGCTCTGGAATGGATGACGGGTAAGCTGCGGCTATTGAATCGCATCAGGCGTTTTGAGCAAAGCGAAAAGGTGTCGGGTCAGGCATTCTGGCCCAAGGCGCTGGCATCGATGGGCATCGACCTGTTGACCCCCGACGATCAGATCGCGCGCATTCCGGCAACCGGTCCGCTGATCGTGGTGTCAAACCATCCGCACGGATTGGTTGACGGCATGGTCATGGCGGAACTGATTGGCAGGGTGCGGACCGATTACAAAATTCTGACACGGTCACTGCTTGCAAATATTCAGGAAGTTACCGAATTCATGATCCCCGTGCCGTTCGCACATGAACCCGACAGCCTGCAAAAAGGGCTGGAAATGCGGAATGAGGCCATGGGTGTTCTGGCCAACGGCGGGGTGATTGTTCTGTTCCCGGCTGGGGCTGTGGCGAATTCGCCGGGCTGGTTTGGGCGGGCGGTTGAACATGAATGGCATCCGTTCACGGCCAAAATGATCCTGAAAAGCGGGGCTACCGTTCTGCCGATCTATTTTCCGGGTCAGAACAGCAGGGCTTATCAAATCGCCTGCCACCTATCGCCGACCCTGCGCCAAGGGATGCTGGTGCATGAGGTCGCCTATGCGTTGGACAAACCCCAAGCCCCGGTTATCGGCGAGCCTTTTTCGCGGGAAGAGATCGCGAAATGGTCGGGGAACCCACGCGGATTCATGGAATGGCTGCGGGAACGGACTTTGGCTTTGGGGAAGTGATGCTAAGGGGTGCACCGCCTCTTGATTTCCGCCTGCGCCTGCCGTAACTCCGGCCGCAGTAGGGGTATAGCTCAGTTGGTAGAGCGACGGTCTCCAAAACCGTAGGTCGCGGGTTCAAGCCCTGCTGCCCCTGCCAGTCGCCACAATCACTGGCAGCAAAACCACTGGCAGGAAAACTTTGCCGAACAGCTGTGGGATCGTTGATAGCTGCCATTGCGGGGCGATACGTCCAAAGAGGAAACAGGCGATGCTGTCCAATTTGCGGGCGAATATAATTCTGCTGTTTGCAGGCATCGCGACCTTTGTTGTGATGGGGGCAGGGCAGTCGTTATATGGTCCGACCCTGCCTGTTCTGTCGCGTGACTTTTCCATCGGACTTGGCGAAGCCGGACTTTTGATCTCGGCGCATTGGATCGGATGCGCCGTCGGGGTCGGGACCATGTTTCTGGCCAGCCATCGCGTGGCACCCCGCGATTCCGCTGGGACCATGTTGATCGGGGCGGCGATGATCGCCGCAGGCATTGGCTGGATCTTCACCCTGATCGGCGGGTTTGCCCTTGGGGTAGGTTATGGCGCAGCAACCGTTATGTTCAACCGCCGCTTTCTGATCGAGTTCGGGGCGCAGGGGCCTGCCATGGTCAGCCTTGTGAATGCGTTGTTCGGAGTTGGGGCCATCGGTGCACCGCTGGTCTTTGTTGCCTTGGGCAGCCGGGTTAGCGTGTCTTATGCGCTGGTGGCGGGGCTGGCACTGATCACAGCGTTTGTCGCGTTCCGCCTGCCACCTGCCACGAAGCAAGCCGCTGCGTCCGCCGGGCAATTTCAGCTTCACTTCGGGATCCTGGCGCTGGGCATGGCCGCCATCGCGACTGAAGCCACGCTGATCGGCCTTGGCCCCGTGGCCTTGATTGCGCTTGGTCAAACCGAAGTGCAGGCAGCCAAGCTACTGTCGGCTTTCTTTGTGACCTTTCTGGTGATCCGTCTGATCCTGGCTGCGTTTTCCAATGTGGTTTCACCCTTGAACCTGTTGATCGGCGCGTTGATCGCTGCGGCAGGGTCGTGCCTGATCACCGTGATGATCAGCCCGACAATCGGGTTCATCGCGCTTGGGGCCTGTGCCGGGTTGTTCTTTCCGCCCTATTTTGTCTGTGCAACGGGCCTGATGGGGGATGACCCGCGTGTTACGCCGACGATCATTTCGAGTGGCCTTGTTGGTGGCATCATCGCTCCGCTGCTGATGGGGCTTATCCTGCGAAACATGGGGGACACGGCATTTTTCTGGGTTGTCGCAGCCGTCGACATTACTGCTGCCATTCTGGCTATTGCGTTTGCACGCCGCTTGCGGCCAGCCATGACATTGGCTGAGTAAGCGGCCTCATCCGCCCGCCTGCCACGCCCTGACCGTATCAAGGGGATAGACCAGCATCAGGATGTTCAAAGCCAGCCCATCGCGGATCAGCCAGATCGTCAGCGCCTCGAACCCGATGATGATCGCGACCGATGCCCAGATGGGCAGGCGGCTTGCCAGAAAGAAGCCCAGGATCATCGCCAGAATATCAAAGACCGAATTCAGAACTGAATCGCCAAAGTAATCCAGGCTGATCGTGACTGCGCGGTACCGCTCGATGATCGTGTCGGAATTTTCGACGATTTCCCATGCGCTTTCGATCAGTGTGGCAATCGCCAGCCGCCAGCCGAAAGACAGACGCTGCGCCACCAGCCACAGGATCGCGAAGAAGATCAGGCCGTGCATGACATGCGATGGTGTGTACCAGTCGCTGATGTGCTGGGAGTTTTCGGAACTGATGACCTGTCCGTGCCAGATTTTTACATAGCCGCATTTGCAATAAGGGACCCGTCCGTCCCACAACAGCCAAGCGGCGGCGAGGGCGATGATCAGGGCGGTGATGAAATAGGGCAGGCGGGATTTGGTCATGTCGGCAACGAATCATGTGTCGCGACATGCGTCTAGTGAAAACTTGCCGTTCCGGACAGTTGGCCCATATTTCGAGGTGGGATTTTGAACGGGCGGCGTGGATGTGCTGCGGAAAGGACTGCAATGAACGACTATGGCCCCTCGCGTGGCGAGCTTTGGTTCCGCATCGTGATAGCCCTTTTGGGCTTTTGCCTGATGGCCTATGTGATCGGGGTACGCGGCCTGCCCAGCGGGCCTGCGCTGGTCGAAGTTGTGGGGATTGGCGGTTTGTTCTTTGGGGGAACCCTGTTCTTTGCGGTCCGGCGACTTTTGAAACTGCCAAAAGAATAGCCCACGTCAGGCCCTGATCGGGACCAGCGGCACACGTCCTGATCCGCTGAGCTGCCAGATACTGCGCCCTTCGATGACCACGGCAGTCATTGGCCCGCCATAGGCGGCCCCGCTGTCGATATTCACCCGGTTGCCGTAATGGGTGGCCTGATCGACGACAGTGTGGCCATGCACGATCAGTGGGCCGTGATTGCGCTGATCAGTTAAAAAGGCATCTCTGATCCAGACCAGATCATCTTCCACCTGATTGTCCAGCGCGACGCCTGGTTTGATGCCCGCATGGACAAACGCTGTATCGCCGCGTCGGAACAGCACGGGTAGGGTTTCCAGAAATATACGGTGCGACGACGGGACGGCAGCAACGGCATCGACCCAGACCAAGGGGATGGGGCGGTCACCGGGATTGACGACACCGTAGGAGGCGAGGGTGGCGGCCCCGCCCAGTTTCGGGTGCAACCATGACAGGTCAGCGCGCAGGCGAGGGTCATGATCGTGCTGATCGCGCAGAAAACCCGCAAACATGCGGTCATGGTTGCCTTTGAGGACAACCCAGTTCTTACCCGCCGCCAGACCTGCGCGCAGATACTCGACCACACCCCGGCTCTCCGGCCCCCGATCCACCAGATCGCCTACGTGCACAATGGGGGCATCCCCGTCACCGACCAAAGCACGGTCTGCCGCGATCAGGGAGTGCAGGGCCTGAAGTTTATCAAGATGGCCGTGGATGTCGCCGATGGCATAGCTGCGCATGATACTGCCTGAAATGACCGGGGGCGTTGCCCCCAGATCCCCGGGATATTTGCGCCCGGATGAAAGCGCAAGGGTGGCTTACGCCCCCTCGAACTCCAACGCTTTGACCTGGCTGAACATCCCCGTCGATTCGAGCGTTTGCAAGACCTTCGGATCAATCGCCTGATCCAGATACAGGATCGCAATCGCGTCCTGCCCAACGCCCGACCGACCAAGGGTAAAGTTGGCGATGTTGACGTTGTTCTTGCCCATCGTCATGCCCAAAAGGCCGATGATGCCCGGCACGTCGTCGTTGGTGGTGTAAAGCATATGCCGACCGATTTCGGCGTCGATATTGATGCCTTTGATCTGAATGAAACGTGGTTTGCCGTCACTGAAGCACGTCCCCGCGACAGACCGTTCGCGTTTGTCGGTCACCACGGTCAGCTTGATATAAGCGTCGAACACGCCTGATTTTTCTTGCCGGGTGGTCGAGATCTGGATGCCACGCTCTTTCGCCACGATGGGCGCGGAGACCATGTTCACGTCCGGGTTCGTCGCCTTCATGATCCCGGCGATGGTCGCGCAGTTGAGTGCAGCCAAGTTCATTTCGGCCACCGCCCCATCATACAGCACGTTGATCGCCTTGATCGGTTCATCAGTCATCTGGCCCACGAACGCACCTAAGTGGCTGGCGAGTTTGACCCACGGCCCCATCACTGCCGCCTCTTCCGCCGTCACGGACGGCATGTTCAGCGCGTTCGATACAGCCCCGGTCAGCAGATAATCCGCCATCTGTTCTGCCACTTGCAGGGCCACGTTTTCCTGTGCCTCGGTCGTGGATGCACCCAGATGCGGTGTGACTACCACATTTGCATGGTTGAACAGCGGCGAGTTGGTGGCGGGTTCCACTTCAAACACATCCAGCGCCGCGCCAGAAACCTGACCGGAATTAAGCGCGTCCAGAAGGGCTGCCTCGTCAATCAGCCCACCACGGGCGCAGTTGATGATGCGCACACCCTTTTTCGTGCTGGCCAGCGCCTCTGCCGACAGAATGTTCCGGGTCTTGTCGGTAAGGGGTACGTGCAACGTGATGAAATCGGCGCGGTGCAGAAGATCGCCCAGCTCGACCTTGGTCACGCCCAGCGTTTTGGCGCGTTCTTCGGACAGGAAGGGATCATACGCAACCACCTTCATGTGCAGCCCCAAGGCGCGGTTGCAGACAATGCCGCCGATATTGCCCGCGCCGATCACGCCAAGGGTTTTATTGAACAGTTCAACGCCCATGAAGCGGGATTTCTCCCATTTGCCTGCATGGGTCGATGCGTTCGCCTCAGGGATCTGGCGGGCGACGGCGAACATCATCGCGATGGCATGTTCGGCGGTGGTGATCGAATTGCCGAACGGCGTGTTCATCACGATCACGCCCTTTTTCGAAGCGGCAGGGATGTCGACGTTATCGACCCCGATCCCCGCGCGGCCCACGACCTTCAGGTTCGTGGCCTGTTCCAGCAGCTTTTCGGTGACTTTGGTGGCCGAGCGGATGGCGAGGCCATCATACTGGCCAATCGCAGCAAGCAGAGCGTCTTTGTCCTTGCCGAGTTTGGGCATGTAATCCACGTCAATCCCACGATCCCGAAAGATCTGGACGGCGGTTTCGGAAAGTTCGTCGGATACGAGAACGCGAGGCATGGGCTTGGTCCTTTTTGGTGGGGGCTCGCCCCGGCGAGGGCCGGGGTCTCGATGTTCGGGTGCTTTGGAGTGAACAGGGCCCCGGCCTTCGCCGGGGCGAGTGATGTCATGCGGCTTGCGACAGCGCCTGAATTTCAGCCTGAAACGCATGGGTGATCCACGGCATCAGCGCGGCCACGTCCGACGTTTCCACCGTCGATCCGCACCAGATGCGCAGGCCGGGGGGGGCATCGCGGTAAGCTCCTACATCCAGCGCAACGCCAGATTTTTCCAGCCGCTTCGCAACGGCCTTGGCAAAGCCCGCGCCATCGGTGATCCGCGAGTCGGTGAATTTCAGGCACACGCTCGTCGTCGATGCTGTCGCGGGATCAACCGCCAGATTGGCAATCCACGGGTTTGCGGCGCAGAAATCCCAGACGACCTTTGCATTCGCCGCAGCCCGATCAACCAGACCCTTCAACCCGCCAATCGACTTCGCCCATTTCAGGGCGACCAGATAATCCTCAACCGCCAGCATCGAAGGCGTGTTGATCGTTTCACCTTGAAAAATCCCCTCGATCAGCTTTCCCTTGGCTGTCAGGCGGAAAATCTTGGGCAAGGGCCAGGCGGGGGTATAGGTTTCCAACCGTTCAACGGCACGCGGCGACAGGATCAGCATCCCGTGCGCGCCTTCGCCACCCAGCACCTTCTGCCAGCTGAATGTGGTCACATCCAGCTTGTCCCATGGCAGGTCCATTGCAAAGGCGGCGCTGGTGGCATCGCAGATTGTCAGGCCCTGCCGGGTGGCAGGGATTGCATCGCCATTTGGCAGACGCACGCCGCTGGTGGTGCCGTTCCAGGTGAACAGAACGTCTTTGTCAAAATCGACTTGGGCAAAATCAACGATTTCGCCGTAGGCGGCGATGCGCGTGGTAACGTCGAGTTTCAGTTGTTTGACTGCGTCCGTAACCCAGCCTTCGCCAAAGGATTCCCATGCAAGTGCCTCAACCGGGCGGGTGCCCAGCAGGGTCCACATCGCCATTTCATATGCGCCCGTGTCAGAGGCGGGAACGATGCCGATGCGGTAATCCGCCGGAACGCCAAGAATTTCACGGGTCAGGTCTATCGCGTGCTTCAGCTTGTCTTTCCCGACCACAGCCCGGTGCGACCGGCCCAACGGGGCATCGGCCAGCAGATCAAGGGAAAAACCGGGGATTTTGGCGCAGGGGCCGGATGAAAAGCGCGGATTGGCCGGGCGCTGGGCCGGTGTGTGCAGATCAGACATGGTATCCTTCCAGATAAGTGCCCTTCGTTGGGGAAGGGTGTCCCAAGATGGCACCTATGGAATCCCTGAAAAAACGTCAAGCGATAAAGGTGTTTACCCTGTCAGTTCTAGCAGTGATGTGCAGAACGAGACGGGAACGCAACCGAAGGATTGGCACAAATCTGGCACAGACGGTTCACCGAAAGTTCCGCCTATCACCGACTGGCAAACTG
>JANMDH010000472.1:0-9789 GCA_031376195.1 Gemmobacter sp.
CCGCTTCGGTGGCCCCGAGACCCAGTTCCAGCAGCGCACCCGAAGCCCGCAGCACCAGCACGTCACCTTCGACCCGCCAATCGCTTAGCCCTGCGCGCGGCAGGCGCGCCCGAATATCCCCGCGCAGAATGATCTCGCCACTTTCAAGAATGGCTTTGGTCCAGCCTTCTTGCCCGTCCCAGCGGCCATGCGCCTCGGCTTCGCGTCCCATAAATACGCCCCTGATCCTTCTTTAGATATGGTATCACGGAGGCCCGAGTGATGTAAACGGCAAGGGATCAGCCGCAATAACCCCCAGCGCAAGTCGAGAATCCTATGAAAACCAACCCTGCGCGACATCCCGCACCCGCGGATGGCTCCCTCCGACGGTTGGTCGCCCCGGTTATATGCTATCCAACCGAAACACTGCCTGCCCCTGATCTATCCGGGTATCACGACGCGCGGGCGGGATGGGATATGATCCACGAAACAACTGTCCCAGCCCGTCAGGCGCGCAGCTTCCACGTTCCTGCAGGCCATTTCTTTCGCATTCTTAGCGTCGATGGCCCACAGGTCGGTGATCTGAACCTTTGGAACGCCAGCGACCTGACCGAACGCTTCTATTCCGGCAAAACCCGCGCTCTGCATGGCACGCATCTGTCGACGGGTGACAGGATGTGGTCCTGCTTTCCCCATCTGCGGCCCATCGCGACAATCACAGATGACACGCTCGATTGGTATGGGTTCGACGCTTTCGGCGGTGCCGTGCATGATGTGATCGGCACCCGTTGCGACCCCTATACGCACAATCTGCTATCCCACGGGGGCCAGTATCACCACTGCTGCCATTCCAACCTGACCCGCGCCTTGGCTGATGCGACCGGCTTGCCGCTACGCGAAGCTGAAGCCCATGTGCATGACGTTCTGAACGTTTTCATGTGCACCGGGTTCACCCGCGACACAGGCCAGTATTTCATGAAAGCCAGCCCAGTCCGCCCCGGCGATTATCTGGAGTTCTTTGCCGAGATTGAACTGCTGGGTGCCCTTTCCGCCTGCCCCGGTGGGGATTGTTCCTCCGAACATTCGTCAGATTCGTCGCGCTGCCACCCCCTGCTGGTCCAGGTTTTCGCGCCTAAATCTGCGCCCGTTGGTTGGGTTAGCTCGGCCCGGAACGGCTATGACCAGACGCATGGACAGTAACGTCAGACCCGCATGAAATGCAGCCCCTGAAACCGCGCCCGCAGCGCGCGGGTCCGCAGCGCCACCCCCTCAGGCGCATTCGACCGGAGCCCTTCTGCGATCAGTGCCGCCAAGGCAGGCGCGTCCGCAGGTGTCACCCCGCGCCGCACCAGTTCCGGCGTGCCGATGCGCAGGCCGTTCATATCATCCGCCACGTCTGCAATCGGCAACCCGATCCCGCAGGCAAGGAAACCTGCCTTGCGCAGCGTCTTTGACGCTGCCTGCCCGCCGCCAAACCCCGCCGCCTCGATCGCGAATTGATGCGATGTGGTCATCCCGCGGTCCGCTGCAAAGACGGGCAGACCCAGCCCCGCCAATTCCCCTGCCAAAGCCTGCGCCAGATCAACCATCGCGCGGGCATACCCCGCCCCATGCACCACCCAGTCCAGCAGTGTGATGGCAAGCGCCGCCGACTTTGCCGCATCGAAGTTCGCCGTCATGCCGGGAAAGGCAATCGCGTCCAGCCGTTCGGCAATGTCCGCCTCATCCGTCACGATCAGACCGCCTGCAGGCCCGCCCAAGGACTTGTAAGTGCTCATCGTCATCAGATGCGCGCCCTGATGCAGCGGGTTTGCCCAGACCCCGCCCGCGATGATCCCGCATTGATGCGCAGCATCGAACAGCACCTTAGCCCCGACGGCATCTGCAATTCCCCGCACTTCCGCCACCGGATGCGGGAACAGGTTCAGACTGCCGCCAATCGTGATGATCTTGGGCCTTACCCGATGCGCCAATGCCTCAAGTGCCGCAAGATCCACCGTATAGCCATCCGCATTCACCGGGGCCGCGTGCGTGATCAGGCCATACAACCCCGCGCAGCCCGCCGCGTGGTGCGTGACATGACCGCCAATGGATCCGGGCGGGGCGATGATCGCATCCCCCGGTTCTGCCAACGCCATGAAGCCGTACAGGTTCGCCAAAGCACCCGAACCCACCCGGATTTCCGCATAACGCGCCCCGAAGACCCGCGCCGCCAGTTCCGCGCAGATCACTTCGATCTCTTCAATCGCCTCCAACCCCATCTCGTACTTGTCGCCCGGATAGCCCAGGGACGGACGTGACCCAAGGCCCCGCGCCAGCGCCGCCTCGGCGCGTGGGTTCATGACATTCGTGGCGGGGTTCAGATTGAAACACTGATCATCGTGGATCGCCGCATTCAGCACGATCAACGCCTCGATTCGGTCGGCAATATCGCCACTGCCCCCCATCGCGGCGGCAAGACGCTGGACGTGATCTTCGCAAAGCGAAGGCACCCAAGCGCGGCGGGCAAGCTGTGTCATGGTCATCTCCCTAACAATAGCGCTCCACCGTTGCCGCCTGTTCGTCGTTGTAACGGTCCCCGTGCGCCCAGCCCACGGGCAGAATCCGGTCAATCGCGGCCATATCCCCGGCTGTCAGGTGCAAGTCGTCCGCCCCCGCCCAGTCCCGCAGATGTTCGGCCGACCGCGTTCCCGGAATAGGGATCAGATGATCCCCCTGCGCCAGCACCCAGGCGAGCGCAAGTGCAGGCACCGTCACGCCCCGCGCGCTGGCAAAGTCCCGGAAATCGGCAATCCGCAGTTGGTTCAGTTCCCAATTTCTGCCCTGCAAACGGGGGATGGTCCGGCGAAACTCTGCCGGGGCCAGTTTGGTTACATCGAACGGGACTTGCCCCATAACCCCGCGCGCCAGTGGCGAAAACGGAACAAAGGCCACCCCCAGTTCTGCGCAGGCCTGGATCATCCCCAGTTCCGGCAGGCGCGTCCACAGTGAATATTCGTTCTGCACCGCACGAACCGGATGCACCGCATGGGCGCGCCGCAGGGTGCCCGGTGCCACTTCCGACAGGCCATAACCGCCGATCTTGCCTTCTGCCACCAGACACGCCAGCGTCTCTGCCACCTCTTCCACCGGGCGCGTTTCCTCCCGGCGATGGATATAGAACAGATCAACGTGATCGACGCCCAACCGCTTTAACGACCCTTCCAGTTCGTGGCGCAGATGGCTTTCCGAATTGTCGATTCTCCGCGATGGCTCGCTCACGAACGCTGCCTTCGTCGCGATCACGGGCCGGTGCCCCCGCGTGCGCAACCATTCGCCGATGACGTTTTCCGAAACCCCCATGCCATAGATGTTCGCCGTATCGAATAAGGTGATCCCCTGATCCCACGCCGCATCCAGACAGCGCAGGCTGGTCGCCTTGTCCGTCGGGCCAAAAATGCCGCCAAAGGACAGCGACCCAAAGCCCACCGCCGATACCATGGGGCCGCCCTTGCCCAGTTGCCGTTGCTTCATCGCTGTCTCCAATTCCTGAGGGGGGCAGCAATAAGCCTGCGCGAACCACTTGGGTCAAGGCATGATCGGGCAATCTTCACGCAAACGCCGCCGTCAGTGCAATCTCCACCATATCCCCGAAACTGCGTTCGCGGTCTTCTGCGGGCAGCGCCTCGCCGGTCAGGATATGGTCGCTGATCGTCAGCACAGCCAGCGCCCGCCGCCCATAGCGCGCAGCCAGCGTATACAACTCCGCCGCCTCCATCTCCACGCACAGCACCCCGTGACGTTGCAACTGTTTGGACAGATCCTCGCGTTCGTCATAGAACGTATCCGACGAGTAGATGCCCCCCACATGCACTGCGACGCCCTTGCCCCGGCCCGCCGCCACGGCAGCCACCAGCAGCCCGAAATCCGCCACAGGGGCAAAGTTCAGCTCCCGGAAAATGCTCCGTGACGGCGACCCGCAGGTCGATACCGCTTGCGCCAGCACCACATCGCGCACCTTCACGTAATCCTGCATCGCCCCCGCCGACCCGATCCTGATCAGGGTCTGCGCGCCGTAATCCTTGATCAGTTCGTTGGCGTATATCGACAAGGACGGCATCCCCATCCCTGATCCCTGGATCGTCACCCGGTTCCCCTGCCAAGTGCCGGTATAACCCAGCATCCCCCGCGTTTCGTTGACCAGAACCGCGTCCTTCAGAAACGTCTGCGCCGCCCAGCGCGCCCGGTAAGGATCCCCCGGCAACAACACGGTTTCGGCAATCTCGCCGGGTTTGGCACCTATGTGGAATGTCATTTCGCCCTCGTTTTGATTCTTGCAAAGGCTAGGCGAGGGAGGCGGCGGCGGGAAGCCCCGGTTTTTTGGGACGGGCGCGATATCGGTTCAAATGTGCGGGTATGGCGTGAAAAGATCTTGCGCAGCGGGACTTGGGCCTTGTGATGTCGGGGCAGACCTTCAAACACACCCGCCAGGGGCCGAAGAGGCTGTCAGCAGCGTTCAGGTTCTGCATCTTGCGTTGCCGTGCCGCCGGGTTTCAGCTTTGTCGCGCCCGACGCCAGGCTCCGGGGCCTTCACCATTCAGCCGTGCGAATATCCGCGTAAAATGGCTCTGGTCCGCAAAGCCGCAGTCGAGCGCGATATCCACCAGATCCTGTTGCGAGGTCAGCAGCAAATCCTTGGCCAGCGCGATTCGGCGTGCTTGCAGCCAGCCGTGCGGCGGCATGCCGACAGACGTCTTGAACGCGCGTGCGAAATGGGCCAGCGACAGCCCGCATTCATCAGCAATATCCTGCAACGAGATCGACTTTGACAGGTTTGCCGCAATGTATTCTTTCGCGCGGCTCTCCTGCCAAGGGGCCAAACCGCCTTGTCGCAAAACAGATTTCGTCATTCCGCCATAGGTTTGCGCGAAATGTGCGCCAAGCCCGAGCATGACATGATCCTGCAAAAGACGGCTGGATTGGTCAGGCACGGCAAGAGCCCCCAGAATGAAATCCTGCAACCGGCTGACAACAGGGTCATAGGTTCTCCATCCATCGGGAGCGCTGAGCGTGGAAATCTTTTGCGCCCCCGCATCCTCGGCGATCTCGTCCAGCGCCAGCGTCGGGACATGGAACATCAGCGTATCGACCGAATGGGTCAACCGGCCATGGGGTTCCCCGGCAAGATGGAAGATGCTGAGCGTCGACTGAGGCGCTGACTCCGCTGGTGCGTATTTCCCGTCCACCCAGAAATCATGCGCGGGATGCGCGCGAAGTTGGAACAGGACGACGTGGGCGTCGTCGGCGGGCATACCCGCGATCAACCCCTCCTCGACATCCGTCGTTGCAAAGCGTGTCACGCTTAACGCAGCACCGCGTGTTGGCGTGACAAGCCGGGGGCCATCCCCGGGAAATCGGGGCCCATGCTGCTGGATGCTGTTTTTGCTGGCAAAGGCCATGCGTGTCGTCCTCTTGGAATTTGTTTGATCTCCCGAGGCGCAGAACGGGCGTTGCCTGCAAAGCCGTAGCATATTCCGAACCGCAGCGTTGGACCGTCTTGGCGCTGGCAGAGTATCGGCACCTCTCCGCTCGGTACGCAGGGCCCTTAACAGGCGATTTTTCCGGGCAGAAAAGCAGCCGTCGCAAGGAAACGGCCAACGCACGTTATCGCGCGCTGGCCATCGTTACGGACCTGATCCCTCAGACGATGAGGCCGGGGCCCAGGATCCTGCTCCCATACGTCTCTGCCAGTGCAACAAACTCAGCCGGGCCAAGACCGGCAAGGTTCGCGAACAGCTTTTCAATACCGCCCGGCGTGAACATCGTCCGCATCCGCGCGTGTTCCCCCGACAGATTGGCCCAAGTATGTGCCGTCCCCGCAGGAATGACGACGACCGTGCCAACAGCCCCCTCGAACTGATCGCAGTCGCATATGAAGGTTATGACACCGTCCAACACGACAAAAACCTCCTCTTCAATGTGCGAATGCAGCGGCGGGCCCGCCTGTGGCGCGATGTTATGATCCATGATCGTATAGCGCCCCCCCACCCTTTCGGAGGAAATCCGGATCGTGGCACTTTCGCCGGGGACCACATCGAACCAAACGGCTTCTTCGGGTCGGGCGACGATTGCCTGGTCAGATGCGCCGACCGCCGTCAACCGGTTCAATGATTTCAATTCTTGCGTGCTCATGGTCAGTCCTTTCAAGTGTCATGCGTGCGGACCTGATGATCCGACGTCGCGAGACATCCGACGGGTCCTGATCAGGCCCCGATCATCGAAACCTGTGGCGCGGGTTCTAGACGTTGGCCTTTCGGATTGATTGACTGATCCGGACTTTCATGGACCGATCCTGCGGCCATATGCAGTCTCGGGAACAAGGCGCGAGCGGTGAAAACGGGGCAACGGCCGTTCCTTTACCAACGTCCGGTTTATCGCCAGAATAGTCTTTCATGACCAGGAAGGCCGCCAAAAGGATCATCGCCCAAGGCTTGTGCGATCCAGCAAGATAAGCGCCGGGCAAAATCTTATCCCGCCAGATGCCGTAACCCCTGCGTCACATCAATCCGCACCGCCAGCCGCAGCCCAGGTTCATCCCCCGCCCGTAAGGCCGCCAGTATCACCCGGTGATGCTGTGGCGGCTCGTTCCGGCGCAGCCTTGCATAAAGTGCCCGCATCGTCGGCCCCAGTTGCAACCAGACGGTTTCGGTCATCGCCAACATCGCGGGCGACTGTGCCCGCAGATAGAGGGTCCGGTGAAACTCCAGATTGGTGCGCACATAGGCCACCGCATCCGCCCTTACCACCGCCTCAGCATTTGCCGCGTTGATCGCGGCCAGCCGGTCGATCAGGGCGAAATGCGCGCGCGGAAGGGCGCGGCTGGCCAGTTCAGGCTCCAGCAGTGCCCTGATCGACGCCAGTTCCTCGATCCGGTCGGCTGATAGTTCCGGGGTGCTGATCCGGCCTGAGGACGACAGCGTTAGCGCCCCTTCGGCCACCAGCCGCCGCACTGCCTCACGCACAGGGGTCATCGACAGGCCGAAGGTTTTCCCCAAACCCCGCAGGGTCAGCGCCTGACCGGGGGCCAGTTCGCCGTGCATCACCTGCTGGCGCAAGGCGCGGTAGATGCGTTCATGCGCGGGGGCGGTCAGGTCCGAGGGGCGGGTGGTGGACAGCATGGTGCCAGAAAGGCACTGCGCTGCGTCGGGGGTCAAGCGGCAAAGCGATAGCCTTGCAGGGTCTGCCCCCGGGTTTTGAGCCAATGCCGCTGCGCCTGCCAGCCCGGAAAGATGTGACTTACAATCGCCCAGTAGGCCGCTGAATGGTTCATTTCCACCAGATGCGCCACTTCATGCGCCGCTACATAATCCAGCACCGCAGGTGGGGCCATGGCCAGCCGCCACGAGTACATCAGCCGCCCATCCGTCGTGCAGGACCCCCAGCGTGACCGCGTGTCCCGCAGGGCAAGGCTGCTGTAGCCCCGCCCCAGCAGGCCTGCATAATGATCCGACGCTGCGGCCAGCCTGTCACGCGCCCGTACCTTCAGGAACGCCGCGACCCGCGCCGCCGCCTGCGCGCCATCGCCCGGCACCAGCAGGCCGTCGCCGTCCACCCGCACCGACCGCCCCGGCCCTTGCCGCACTGTCAGAAAGACGCCTTCCACCGGCAGAACCGACCCGATCCCAACCCTGTCCAACACCGGCATTGCCTGCAAGGTCCGCCGCAGCCAGCCTTCCTGGGCTGTCAGAAATGCCATCGCCTCGGCCTCCCGCGCCTTTGGTGGCAGGGTCAGGGTCACCCTTCCGTCCATCCGCGACACCCGCAGGGAAAAGCGACGCGCCTGTGCCGAACGGCGCAGCGTCACATCAACGGGAGGGGGGCCGGGCAGGATGGGCATGGAGGCCTTTTGAAATGCAAAGTCAGGATAGCCGGATTGCGATCCGCCACAAGATCGCGAAAGCCTTTGACAGCCCCACGACATTGTGGCAAGCGCTGCCGTCACATCTGACCTGAGGGATTTCCAATGCCCAAACAAGAATGGGGCGTCAAGCGTATCTGCCCGACCACCGGCAAACGCTTTTACGACCTGAAACGCACGCCTGTCGTCAGCCCCTACACGGGCGAAGTCGTTGATATTGAAAGCGCCCGTCGCAAGATGGCCGCTGCCGCCATTTCGCGCGCCGTGCCCGAACCCGAAGACGATGTCCTTGTCGAAGACCTCGAATCGGATGATCTGCTGGAGGCAAGCGCCACGGAAGATGCTGAAATTGATGATGATTTGCTGGAAGAAGACGCCGACGACACGGTGTCGCTGGATGATCTGGCCGACGTTCCCGGCGATCAGGAAGACGTCTGAACCACACGGCAGGCCTGCCATTTTTACCCTTGCAGGCCCGCCCTTGCCCCACTAGATACGCAGCATCCCAAGGCCGCAAGGCCGACGGCCCGGTGGGGTCATAGCTCAGTTGGGAGAGCGCTTGAATGGCATTCAAGAGGTCGGCGGTTCGATCCCGCCTGGCTCCACCACTTTTCAAAAGGCCGCCTTTCGGGGCGGCTTTTTGGTTTTTGGGGTGTATTCAAAGCGTATTCGATCCGTATTCGATCCGTATTTTTATCGTATGTACAGTTGTACGAGGCTGCCCCTTTTCCACAGGGGGAAAGGGGCACTTGCCGTGGGGGGTGCGTGTCGAAATTTTATCCGGATGCATGCAATGCTCTTCAGCCCCCAAATCCCAGAATCGCCTCCAGCCTGCTCAAGGCATCCTCCAGCACCGCATCCCCCGCATTTGCGATAAAGGCCGCTTTGCGTTCCATCCAGTCGACGCTTCGCGTCTGGTCCGTCAGGATCACGCCTTCCACCGCCCCGCCCGCTGGCAGCACCACCTCGAACGGTCGTCCCCGCACCCGGCTGGTGATCGGGCTGACAAAGGCCAGACCCGTCCGCGCGTTGAAGGCGAGTGGTGACAGAACCAGCGCAGGCCGTCGCCCTGCCTGTTCATGGCCCGCCTGAGGCGTGAAGGTCAGCCAGATCAGATCACCCCGGGCTGGCCTGTAACCCGGCGTTACCACGCCTCGGTGCCCGCAGGCCGACCCCAATCCTCTTCGCCCGCGCGTTCGCCTTCGGGCCATGCGGTCAGAAGATCCGCCAGTTTGTGACGTTTGCGCACAGGAGTCATCATGATGACACCGTCCACCGCCGTTATCTGGACCGTCGTGCCTTCAGTCAGATGTGCCTGACGCGCAAGTTGCGACGGCAGCCGCACCGCAAGGCTGTTGCCCCATTTTGCTATGGTCAGTTCCATAAGAGTGCTCCTATTGCGGTGTTAGACGGAATGGATATACATCGGATATACGGTATCCGAGGTTTGATGACAAGATGCCACCGTATGCCTGGGCGTGATACCGGGGTCGGACCTTGGCACCAGTGAGGCCCCGCCCTGCGCCGGGGACTTGATGGGATTGTGCTGAACATCGAGGCCGCAGCCTGCGCCGGGGCGAGGGTCATGGTTTTCCCGCCCGTTCCTGATTGAGGCGGAAGAGCCGGGCGAGAATTTCGTCGTCCGTCATCCCGGCCTGCCAGTCTGCACCCCAGCCGTAGGCATCCGCCACCGCGAGGTCGAGCGCTTTGTGCGCGTGATCCAGCCACGCGGGACGGGCGTTGTAGAGGTTGGTCAGTGTGCGTTTTTTGAGGGTGGCGGCAGCGTCGGGTGACACGGGCAGGAGGCGGTCGGGGTAGCCGGGGACGACTTCGGGGACGCGTTTTACCAGATCGGGCGGGTTCAGCCAGTTTTCGCGCAGGGTGTTGAGGCGGGCGGCAGCGGTGGCGATGGC
>JANMDH010000507.1:0-4465 GCA_031376195.1 Gemmobacter sp.
ATGCGGGTCGGCCAGATGCGCCCGGGTCATCCCCACCATGTCGAGCTTGCCCGACGCCACCGCATGACGCGCCGTTGCGACATCCGGAATGCGCGCGGCATGAAATGTGGGCAGGCCCACCTCGGCCCGGATGCGCCCTGCGAAATCCAGATGCGGCGCCGATGGCATGCCCTGTACCGGGATCACATCGGTCAGCGCGGCGTCAGTGTGGATGCGCCCCCGGATGATGTTGACGAAATCCACAAGACCCGAATCCCGGAACCGCCGCGCCATTTCGACCCCTTCATCCGCGTTCAGACCCCCGGGCTCCACCTCATCCGCCGTATAGCGCATGCCCAGCAGGAACCCCGCACCCACCCGTTTGCGGCAGGCTGCCAGCACCTCCATCGCAAACCGGATCCGGTTGTCAAAGCTGCCGCCATAGGGGCCTTCCAGCCCGTTCGTCAGCGGCGACATGAACTGATCCATCAAATGCCCGTAGCATTCGAATTCCACCCCATCCAGACCCGCCGCCTGCATCCGTTCCGTCGCATCGGCAAAGTCACTGACGATCCGCGAAATATCCCAATCCTCGATCACCTTCGGGAATGCCCGATGTGCCGGTTCCCGCGATGGCCCTGCCCCCACCACGGGCAGCCAGTCGCCCTTATCCCACCGCGTTCGGCGGCCCAGATGCGTCAGCTGAATCATCACGGCGCAGCCTTCGGCGTGGCAGTCATCGGCCAGCCGCTTCATCCAGCCCACCACCTCGTCCTTCCAGGCCAGCACGTTGTTGAACACCGGCGGGCTGTCACGCGACACGGTGGCGGACCCCGCCGTCATCACCATCGCGACCCCCGCCTTGGCCCGTTCCAGATGGTACAGGCGATAGCGGTCCTTCGGCATCCCATCCTCGGGGTAGG
The DNA here is from genome assembly GCA_031376195.1 of Gemmobacter sp. Lineage (GTDB taxonomy): Bacteria > Pseudomonadota > Alphaproteobacteria > Rhodobacterales > Rhodobacteraceae > JANPIX01. The sequence goes on from JANMDH010000507.1 coordinate 903, forward strand.
CCGGTTCATGCGCCGTCGTCATGATGCGGTTTTTCAGGGTCAGGTGCTTCAGCTGATAAGGTTGCAGCAGCGGATCGGTCGACATGGCGATTCCTGACTGGCGTGACAGTTGTCACGTTAACTCAGCCGTACCGACGCACCAGCCCATAACCGACATGTGCCGCATATGGGCGGCCCACCATCAGGTCAGGCGTGACAGCAGCGCCAGCAACAACGCCTGTTCCCCATCATTCAATGGTTGCAGCGTCCGCGCCGTCACCTGCCCCGCCAGATCATAGCTGGCCTCGATCACGGCAATCCCTTCGGCCGTCAGGCTGACTGTCAGGCGACGGCGGTCGCCCGGATCAGGCTGCGTCTGCACAAGTCCCTGCGCCGACAGCCGCCCCACAACCCCTTTGATCGTTGCTGCATCCATCGCCGTCGCGCGCCCCAGATGGTTCTGCGACATCGGGCCCAGTTCGTGCAGCCGCGCAAGGGTCGCAAACTGTGTCGTTGTCAGGCCCGTCATCAAATCCGCAAAGATCGTCAGATGGCGCTGCGTTGCGCGGCGCATGACATAGCCGATCTGATCTTCCAGCCGGTAAGGGGTGTCCGCCTTTTCCATCGCAAAAACCTAGCTGTGCGGGCGTCCCCGCGCAATCTTGTTGACAGGCAGGAACCTGATCCGCAATCTGTTTGTATACAAACGACTATGCGCCGCCGCATCCGGGATTGTCTGATGTCCGCTTATCTGCGCCCCGCCACCCTGGATCAGGCCCTGTTGCATCTGGCACAGGGGGATTGGCGGGTGCTGGCGGGCGGCACGGACACCTATGTGCTGACGCAGGACCGCGCCCTGCCGTTCCCGGTGATCGACGTGGCGGGTTTGCCGGAACTGGCGGGCATTTCGCAGGGTCCGGGGGGGGTGCGCATCGGCGCTGGCACGACTTGGGCCGCGATTGCGCGGGCCGATCTGCCGGTGGCGCTGGTGGCCCTGCAACAGGCGGCGGTGCAGGTCGGCGGACGCCAGATACAGAATACCGGAACCATCGGGGGAAACCTATGCACGGCATCGCCGGCCGCTGATGGCATTCCGCCACTGCTGGTGGTCGATGCGCAGGTGGAACTTGTGTCCGCGCGCGGGGTGCGGGTGATGGCGTTGTCCGCGTTTTTGATGGGGCCGCGACAAACAGCGCTGGCCATGGACGAAGTGCTGACAGCGGTCCTGATCCCGCAGCAATCGCTCGCGGGTGTTTCGCGGTTCGAAAAGCTGGGCGCGCGGGCCTATCTGGTGATCTCGATTGCCATGGTGGCGGTCCGGCTGAACGTCGAGGGCGGAGCGATCCGGCAAGCAGCCATCGCCGTTGGGGCCTGCAGCACGACAGCGCAGCGTTTGGGGCAGGTTGAGGCGGCGTTGATCGGCACCCCGGTCAGCCAGGCCGCCGGGCGGGTTGATCCGGCATTGGTCGGCGCGGCGCTGTCGCCTATTGATGATATCCGGGCAACGGCGGCATACCGCGTGGGCGCAGCAACCGAATTGCTGCGCCGGGCGGTTACGGGGGCCTTGGCATGAAGGTGGATTTCACCCTGAACGGCCTGCCTGTCGCCTTGGATGTGCCCCCTACCCGCCGCCTGTCTGAATCCCTGCGCGAAGAGGCGGGTCTGCGCGGCACGAAGGTGGGCTGCGACGCGGGCGATTGCGGGGCCTGCACGGTGCTGGTGGATGGCGATCCGGTTTGCGCCTGCCTGATGCCGACGGCGCGCGTGGCAGGCCGGGGCGTGACGACGGTTGAGGCGGATGACGCAGACCTGAACGCCCTGCGCGCGGCCTTCCTGCGGCATGGGGCGGTGCAATGCGGGATCTGCACGCCCGGAATGCTGATGGCGGCGCTGGCTTTGCGCCGGGCGGTGGCTGCCCCGACCGAACAACAGGCGCAGGATGCCTTGGGTGGGGTCCTGTGCCGCTGCACGGGGTATCGCAAGATCATCGCGGCGGTCTGTGATCTGACGGGGACGAACGCACCGCCTCCGGATAGTCCGGCTGTGGGCCAACGCATGGAACGCCTCGACGGGGCGATCAAGGTGGCGGGTGACAGTTTCGGCGCGGACGAATGGCAGGATGGCAGCCTGATCCTGCGCGCGATCCGGTCACCGCACAATCATGCCCGCTTTGCCTTTGGTGATCTTGCGGCCTGGGCGCAGGCGAACGCCGCCCACGTCTTTACCGCTGCCGACATTCCCGGCCGCAACGCCTTTGGCGTGATCCCCGCCTTTGTGGACCAACCCGCCCTGGCCGAATACACAGCGCGCTTTCGGGGTGAAGCCGTCGCTCTGGTCGCGCATGAAAATGGCGAGGCCCCCGACCTGAGCACCTTCCCCGTCACCTGGACCCCCCAGCCCGCCCTGATGGACCCCGATCTGGCCGAGACGGCGGGGGCCGCGCTGATACACGCCCACCGTCCCGGCAATCGGCTGACCGAAGGCCGGGTGATCCGGGGCGATGCGGCGGCCGCGCTGGCCCGGTCCGCGCATGTGGTGCAGGGCAGCATCGAGACGGGCTTTGTCGAACACGCCTACATTGAACCCGAGGCGGGGGTGGCCTGGATGGAAGGCGACACCCTGTGCATCCGTGCCTGCACCCAAGCCCCCTATATGGACCGCGACGATACGGCAGCCATCCTCGGGCTTCGCCCGGATCGGGTGCGGATCATCCCCAGCGCCGTGGGCGGGGGGTTCGGGTCCAAGCTGGACATCAGCCTTCAGCCCTTGCTCGGGCTTGTCGCGCTGAAGACGGGCCGCCCGGTACGAATGGTCTACAGCCGCGCCGAAAGCATGGCCTCAACCACCAAACGCCACCCGGCACGCATGGCGGGGCGCATCGGCTGTGATGCGGATGGCCGGATCACGGGTGTGGAATTTGTGGGCCAGTTCAACACCGGGCCTTATTCCAGCTGGGGCCCGACCGTGGCGAACCGGGTTCCGGTGCATGCAAGCGGCCCATATCTGACGCCGAACTACGTCGCCAAGGCGCGCGCCATCCACACCAACGGGCCTGTGTCAGGGGCGTTTCGCGGATTTGGCGTGCCGCAGGCGGCGATCTGGCAGGAAACGCTGTTCGACCGGCTGGCGGACAAGGCAGGCATTGACCGGCTGGCGTTTCGCCTGCGCAACGCCCTGCGCGCGGGCGACCCCACTGTGACGGGCCAGATGCTGACCGCCCCCGGCATTCACGAATGCCTGACCGCGCTGCAGCCCCACTGGACCCGCGCCTTGCGCGATGCGGCAGGGGTGCCGGGGCGCGGGGTCGGGATTGCCGCCTGCTGGTACGGCTGCGGCAACACCTCGCTGCCAAACCCTTCCACCATTCGCATCGGCCTGCGCACGGACGGGACGCTGGTGCTGCATCAGGGGGCGACCGACATCGGGCAAGGCTCAAACACCGTCATTGCCCAGATCGCGGCGGACGCCCTGGGGCTGCCTGTCGGCGCGATAACCCTGATCGGCCCCGACACAGCCCTTTCCCCCGACGCAGGCAAAACCTCGGCCAGCCGCCAGACCTTCGTCTCAGGCCGCGCCGCACTGGC
>JANMDH010000533.1:0-5191 GCA_031376195.1 Gemmobacter sp.
CACGACCGGCAGCCCCCCCTTGCTCATCCCCACCAGCACCGCTGCTAGCCCCGCCCGCGTCCAGAACAGAATGCCTTCCAAAGTTATCCCCCGCACGTTCCGCCATTTTGGCCGTATCCCGCCATTTCCTAACCCACTCGCCCCCCCTTTCACAGTCTGATCCGCCACGCCGCACTGCCTCGCCCTTGCGTGACTGCCCCCGAAAGACTACCCATGCGCCCAAATGAATCGGGGAGATTCCACATGGCCAGACCCAAAATTGCCCTCATCGGCGCAGGACAGATCGGCGGCACCCTCGCCCACCTTGCCGCCATCAAGGAACTCGGCGATGTCGTGCTGTACGATATTGCCGAAGGAACCCCGCAGGGCAAATCGCTCGACATTTCGCAATCCGGCCCTTCCGAAGGCTTTGACGCCGAAGTCACCGGCACCAATGACTTCGCCTTCCTGCGCCGCGCCGATGTATGCATCGTCACCGCAGGCATCGCCCGCAAACCGGGGATGAGCCGTGACGACCTGCTCGCCATCAACCTCAAAGTCATGAAATCCGTCGGTGAAGGCATCAAGAAACACTGCCCCGACGCCTTTGTCATCTGCATTACCAATCCGCTTGACGCCATGGTCTGGGCGCTCCGCGAATTTTCCGGCCTGCCCCACCACAAGGTCGTCGGCATGGCCGGTGTCCTCGATTCCGCCCGCTTCCGCCATTTCCTTAGCCTTGAATTCAACGTCTCCATGCGCGATGTCACCGCGTTCGTCCTTGGCGGTCACGGCGATACCATGGTCCCCCTCGCCCGTTATTCCACCGTTGCCGGCATCCCCCTGCCTGATCTTGTGCAAATGGGCTGGACCACCCAGGAAAAACTCGACGCGATCATCCAGCGCACCCGCGATGGTGGTGCCGAAATCGTTGGCCTTCTGAAAACCGGCTCGGCCTTTTATGCCCCCGCCACCGCCGCGATCGAAATGGCCGAAGCCTATCTCAAGGATCAGAAACGCCTGCTCCCCTGCGCCGCCCATGTCGACGGTGCCTACGGCCTCAACGGCATGTATGTCGGCGTGCCCACCATCATCGGCGCAGGCGGTGTCGAACGCATCGTCGAAATCAAGATGAATGCCGATGAACAGGCCATGTTCCAAAAATCCGTAGATGCGGTAAAGGGCCTTCTGGCAGCCTGCAAAGCCATTGATGAATCGCTCGCCTGACGCAAAGATCTGCATGGCTGCCAGAACCTGGCGGCTATGCTCTTGCCTCTCTGCCCTTCAGGGATGTAGGTCTTTCTGCCCGGACGGTTGATTGAAACCTGACAGTCCATATTCTGCCCAGTTCGCACTTTTCGTCACCTGCCGGAGCTTTCGATGCGTATTCTTTTCCACGGCCCCGGCGTAGTCACCTACCGCCCGAAACTCTCGTTTCCCATCACGATCGGCGTTCAGCCCACCAATGTCACCACGATCAATGGGTTGCGCGCAACCCATGCGATTACCGGCAATCGCGGCAATCTCATTCACGCCGAAGCCCCCGCCCGCATTTTTGAAAAATCTGGTCCGCACAGCTGCTATGCCAACATTGCCGGCCTGTTGAACGCTTTCGGCGACGGGTTCAGCGACCGCCTCGCGTCACGTTTCGATGTCATCGTTATCTCAATGGCGAACTTCATCCGCCCGACACATGACGGGGCCGAACTGTTCCGCGCGCTCAAGGCGCTTGACGGCAAGGTAAAATTCGTCGTTCTCGGCGCGGGATTGCAGGGCAGTCATCCCCTGTCCTCGATGACGCAAGGCAACCGCGATCTGCTCGCCATCATGAACGAACAAGCAGCCGTCTTTGGTTTGCGGGGCGAACGGACGGCCGAATGGTTGCACCAGAGCGGCTTTCACAACGGAACAGTCGTTGGCTGCCCAAGCCTGTTTTCCTACCCTGAATCCATCCTTTCATTGTCTTATGATGCCGCCCTTGCCAAAGGCTCAAACCTCGACGTGATGACCGCCGGTCACCTTAGCTTTCATGGCCAACACCTTGATCCGCGCGGCGTCAAGCTGGCCAATGCGTTCGCCGGCATCAAGGCTGCCTATGTCATGCAGGACGAGATATTCGGCTATGGCGCCCTCCTCGATACGCCCGGTCTTTACAATGATGGTGCCAGCACCCTCGACGCGAAAACGATCAATTCCTACCTGAATGATCGAACCGGGCTGCCGTTCGATTTTCACAGGCACTATTATTTCAACGAGGCCGGCGCATGGCGTCAGGCAGCCCTGCGCCATGACATCTTTATCGGGGATCGCTTTCACGGCGGCGTCGCGGCACTGCAGGGCGGCATCCCCGCAATCTTCCTCAGCCAGGACAACCGCGTCGCGGAACTGACTGAATATTTTGCTCTTCCCGCGCTTTCGACTGCTAAATTTACCGAACTTGGCCTCGAAGAAACCATGAAGACATTCCTGACACCCGAAAGCCTTGCCAAAACCAAGGCCCGATACCGGGAACGCCACGCGCATTTTGCCGAAGTCATGGGTAGACATGGACTAAAGGTTGCCCGCACGCTGCCGAACTGACGACCGACTACAGTCCCGCGTCCTTCAAAATCCCACGCACATCGTCTGCGAGAACCTGTTTCAGGCACGCCCTGACAACCTGCTGAAGCATGCCCGCCTTGTGCAGATGGCGCGGCACGGCGTGCACCGCCCCTTTCACATGAATCAGTTTCATCTGCGGTGCCGCCGCCGCCAGCCGCTCTGCATGGCGTGCATCGACAATATCGGGGTCGTACAAGGCCCACACCGACGGACATTTCCCAACAACTTCCGCTGCATCGGCAAACGCCCCCGACCAATCCAGTTTACGCCCGTTCACAAAACGCTCCTCCCACGGAACCAGATCGGTGCGAAGGGACGACACCGGTTGCATCGCGACGACATTTGACGCCCCCAGCACTTCTGCAAAAACGATGGCCGCAAAGCCGCCCATGCTCGACCCGTAGGTATGCACCCTGTCAAAATCCGCCAGAAAACAGCGCAGTTGCGGCCCCCTCAGATAATCCTGAACATCTCTGTCCCGAAACCAATGCGCCGAGTTGGTCAGAACCGAAACCGTGGCATAGTTGTTCTCCAGCAGAAATCGCTCTCCAAAACCGGGCCGATTGCGATCATGTCGCGCAATCGTTTGATCCGCTCCTTCAAAAGTCACGACCACTTCGCGCGCACCCTCCGGCACGACATAGCGAACCTGGCTGGTTGCCAATGGAACAATACGGGGGCTTGCTCTGTCCGACACGGAACACCTCTGAATGCGTGGCTTTGACTTCTTATCCAGAACGCGCGACTCACGGCAAGGGGAACGCAGGCATCGTTGCACCCGGCCCTTGGATGACGCCTGCACGGAATGGTGCGTGCATCCTGCCCCTGATGGTGACGCCGCTGCACAAACCCAGCATACGTGGACCGGTCACGCACACCCGATCTGTCTTCCTTACAGATTTGTGATCACACTTTTTCTTGCTGTGATCACAAATTGTATTTTCTTGCGCATCTCACCGAAAATTCACTGTTTCTCAATTTGAACTGCCGGAAAACTATGCCATCGAACGATCAAACAACATCGGAAGGCGGGCGTGCCATGAACATCCACGAATATCAGGCCAAGGCCTTGCTGCGCAGCTATGGCCTGCCGATCTCCGATGGCCGGGTCGTTCTGCGCGCGGATGAGGCAAAGACGATGGCGGGCGAAATTGACGGCCCTATCTGGGTGGTCAAATCCCAGATCCACGCAGGCGGTCGCGGCAAGGGCCATTTCAGGGAACCCGAAGCAGGCGAAAAAGGCGGCGTGCGCATCGCGAAATCGGTGTCAGAGGCAGCCGAGGCTGCGCGTCAGATGCTGGGCCGCACCCTGATCACCCACCAGACCGGCCCCGCGGGAAAACAGGTCAACCGCATCTATATCGAAGATGGCAGTGACATCGCCCGCGAATTGTACCTCGCCCTGCTGGTGGATCGCCAGACCAGCCGCATCAGTTTCGTCTGCTCCACCGAAGGCGGTATGGACATTGAAGAGGTGGCCCACAGCACGCCCGAAAAGATCCTGTCCTTTTCCGTCGATCCGGCCAGTGGCTTGTCCGATTTCCACGGCCGCCGCGTTGCCTTTTCGCTCGGGCTTGAGGGCAACCAGGTCAAGCAATGCGTCGCGCTGGTGAAGACGCTATATAAGCTGTTCCTCGACAAGGATATGGAAATGCTGGAGGTGAACCCTCTGGTGGTGACGAAAGACGGCATCCTGAAATGCCTCGACGCCAAGATGGGTTTTGACAACAACGCCCTCTACCGTCAGCCCGACATCATGGCCCTGCGCGATGAGACCGAGGAAGACCCCAAGGAACTCGCCGCCTCAAAATTCGACCTGAACTATATCGCGCTGGACGGTGAAATAGGCTGCATGGTGAACGGTGCCGGGTTGGCGATGGCCACCATGGACATCATCAAACTGTATGGTGCGGAACCCGCCAACTTCCTTGACGTGGGCGGTGGGCGACCAAGGAAAAGGTGACCGAGGCGTTCAAGATCATCACCTCCGACCCGCAGGTAAAGGGCATCCTCGTCAACATCTTCGGCGGCATCATGCGCTGCGACATCATCGCCGAAGGCATCATTGCCGCGGTGAAGGAAGTGGGCCTCAAGGTGCCGCTGGTGGTGCGGCTGGAAGGGACGAATGTGGAACTGGGCAAAGAGATCATCCGGGGATCAGGTTTGAATGTGATCGCGGGGGAAGATTTGAGTGATGCGGCGGAGAAGATTGTTAAGGCGGTGCGGGGGTGATAGGAAACCCCTTCAGATTGCCTGAGCAGGATAGGCTGCGCTCATCGTTTGATAGAGCAATGAGTGCAGCCTGTCGACTTTTTGCGTTTGGAGACACCAAGTGGGTGGAGCTTTTGCTTCCATCCGCTGTTGCACAATTAGAAGATGATCTTCTTTTGCTTTGCTTGAATCTCCGCAGGTGCCTCGAGCGTGACGAGCGAACATCTCTCACTCCGATAACTCCACATTTTCTCGAGCAATCTGGGAGAGCACTGGCAGATTATGAATCTTCTCTATGGGAGATAATGGGAAGAGTGATTCATCATTCGAGTATGACGCCGTTCATTCTACGCGACGAAAATTACTATTCAGCAAGCTCAACGCCGATTCCCGCCTACCT
>JANMDH010000009.1:0-2643 GCA_031376195.1 Gemmobacter sp.
CGGGGCGGCTGTTTGAAGCGGACGACACGACTCTGGTGACAACCAGCACATCCACAGTGTTTACTTTTGAACTTGGCGCAGACAGCGATTTCACAGGGTTTGACGTCACGTTTACCGGAACAGGGTTTACCTATAACGGAACAACGCCCACCGGGGGCAAAATCACGAAGGTCGAGGTCCGCAATGACACTGGCACCCTGATCCTGACCATCGACCAGTTCAGCGGAAATGGTGTCCCGAATGATTTGTCACAGATTGTCAGTGATATCTTCGGGTCGGACGCCGGCCCGCGCCCGGATGGCAAGTTGGCGTGGTCGCATCTGCTGCTGGGGAACGACACCGTGATTGGTACGGCCGGGAATGATGAGACCCTCAAGGGGTTCATGGACGGCAACGACACCTTTGTGATGAAGGGGGGCAGCGACTCTGTCTACACCGGTGCCGGGCGCGATACGGTTTTCGGTGGAGCTGGGTATGACGAGATCACGTTCGAAGACACCGCTTTGAACCAAGGATATTCGGCGTTCCGGGGTATTCGGGTGAACATGAACACTGGCAAGCTGACGGACAGCTGGGGATTTGTGGACACCTTCAAGGGGATCGAAAGCATCCGCGGATCCCGTTTCAATGATGTGTTCATCGGTTCGGAGGCGCGCGATGAATTCGTGGGCTTTCGTGGCCGAGATGTCATAAACGGCGGTGCCGATCTGGACCGTGTCCGTTATGACAACGACCATCGGAATGGTGGCCAACTTGGGATCATAGTGGACCTTGAAACCTCGTTTGTGAACGGAAAAGTGATCGGGCAGATCCGGGATGGCTTTGGTCAGATGGACAAAGTGATCAACATCGAACGTGTCATTGGCACCCGTTATGATGATGTTTTTGTGGGATCGCGCGCCGAGAATGAGTTTTATGGCGGGGAAGGCGTGGACAGTTTCGACGGCCAGGGTGGTGTAGATTCCATCCGGTTTTCGCGGCAGTTTACCGATGCGGTGCAAACTGGAGTGAATGTCGATCTGTCGCTTCTGGTAGGGCAGATCATTAACGATGGTTTTGGAAACACCGAAAATGCCGTGCGGATTGAAGATGTGACCGGCTCTGCCAACGCTGATACGATCAGCGGAAATGCAGGAAAGAACTTCATTCAGGGCGCCGGCGGCGCTGATGTGCTGGCTGGCAAGGGCGGCGCTGATTACTTTTACTGGGATGGCGATGATCAGATTGGCGAAGGGGATGTGATCACCGACTTTGCCGTCAGTGGTGTGGGACAGCGCGATACGCTTGCCTTCAACGTTGATGATTTCGAAGGCATGACCGCGACCTTGCGCTTTGTGAATGGCGCTGCGGCCACGATTGCCCAAGGCCAGTTCTTTTTTGATGCAGCAGTCGAAACTCTGTATTGGGACAGTGACGGGACAGGCAGCAATCTGGCCGTTGCCGTTGTGGAACTTGACGGCGTGACCAGTCTGACTGCCGCTAACTTCAATCTGTTTGCATGATGATCTGACCGGGGCCGGACAGAGTTCGGCCCCGATCCCAAATTGCGTTAATTTTACTTGTTAGCCCCGTCTTCATCCTGATGCGATACAGCTGATGTCGGGTGAAGTAAGGGGTGTGTGGATGGCAGGGCAATCAAATGCCGCGCCAGTCATCATCAAACGAAAGAAAGTCATTCAGGGCGGCGGGCACCACGGTGGGGCGTGGAAAGTGGCCTATGCTGACTTTGTGACGGCCATGATGGCGTTCTTTCTATTGATGTGGCTGCTGGGTGCTACGACGGAAAAACAGCGCAAGGGTGTGGCTGATTATTTCAGCCCGACCATTCCGATCAATCGCATTTCGGGTGGCGGGGATGGCGCATTCGGCGGCGATTCGGTGTTCACCGATGAAACCTTGGCACGCAACGGGACGGGGGCGGCCATGCAGCGGCCTACCGACAGTGACCGTGCGGCGGGTGCCGACGGCGATGTCGAAATGAAGGCCCTGCAAGAACAGGTCGAAAAGGCGATGACCGCGCTGGGTGGCGAAAGCATGACGATGGAACGGGCGTTGCGGCATGTAGTGACCAAGGTGACAGACGAAGGTTTGGTCATCGAACTGTTCGATCTGGAAAACGCGCCGTTGTTTATTCCTGATACGGCCCAACCAGAACCCGTGATGCAAGCCATCGCCACAACTTTGGCCGACACATTGGCCCTCGCCACCAACCAGATCGCCGTAAACGGGCATGTGCGCAGTTATCCGATCACCCTGATCAAGAACCCCGTCTGGAATCTGTCGCATGACAGGGCCAGCGTCGTGCACGGATTGCTTGAACAAAGTGGCCTTAACAGCGCACGCATTCAACGGGTTAGTGGGTTCGCAGACCGCAAGCCGGTGACTGCCGATACGACTGCCCCGCGCAACAACCGGATCGAGATTGTTTTGCTGCGACGGGACCGATAGCGCGATAATTCAATTTTTACCTGTTAGCCGGATGTTAAGGCGGCGCGCGCAAGGGTGGCTTTGATTACTGATCGAAGCTGCAGAAAGGCGCTTTCCATGACGATATCCTCGGCCCTGTCCAAAAATGCGTCTAGCGTGACCGACGGTTGTTCGTGAACTTCATCATCGCGGTATCTGAACTCAACCATAGATCGC
>JANMDH010000019.1:0-3041 GCA_031376195.1 Gemmobacter sp.
ATCTGACGAATTCCGAGGGCGAGCGGTTCATGGAACGCTATGCGCCGACCTACAAGGATCTGGCAAGCCGCGATGTGGTTAGCCGCTGCATGACGATTGAAATCCGCGAAGGGCGGGGGGTGGGGCCGCAGAAGGACCATATCCACCTGAACCTGAACCATCTGCCGCGCGAGGCGCTGGAACTGCGTCTGCCGGGGATTTCGGAATCCGCGCGCATTTTCGCGGGTGTGGACGTAACGAAAGACCCGATCCCGGTGCTGCCGACGGTGCATTACAATATGGGCGGGATACCGACAAATTACTGGGGCGAGGTGCTGAACCCGCAGCCGGGCGCGCCGGATACGATCTTTCCGGGCCTGATGGCGGTGGGCGAGGCGGGTTGTGCATCGGTGCATGGGGCGAACCGGCTGGGATCGAACAGCCTGATCGACCTTGTGGTGTTCGGACGGGCGGCGGCGATCAAGGCGGGTGAAGTGGTCAATGCCAAGGACGCGCCTGCGCCCGTGAACAAGGTAGAGGTGGATCGCGCCTTGGACCGTTTTGACGGGCTGCGCCATGCAAACGGCAGCGTCGGGACGGCGGAACTGCGGCTGGAAATGCAAAAAACGATGCAGGCAGATGCGGCGGTGTTCCGATCCGACAAGACGCTGGCCGAAGGGGCGGCGAAGATGGCGGCGATTGCGGGTCAGTTGTCGGATATTCGCGTGACGGACCGCAGCCTTGTCTGGAACAGTGATCTGATGGAAACGCTGGAACTGACGAACCTGATGCCCAATGCGCTGACCACCATCGTGGCGGCAGAAGCGCGCAAGGAAAGCCGGGGCGCGCATGCGCATGAGGATTACCCGAGCCGGGATGATGTGAACTGGCGGGTGCACAGCCTTGCTTATGTGGACGGGGCCAAGGTGCGGCTCAACAACCGGCCTGTGCATCTGGAGCCGCTGACGAAACAGTCGGAGGGCGGGATTGACCTGAAAAAGATCGCGCCGAAGGCACGGGTGTATTGATGTTGAGGGCGGGGTAACTTCGCAGCGGTTGGAGCGGTACAGCCCCGGTGCCGCAACGAGCGGTGACACAACCGACCCATGTTGGTTCCTCAAAGAAAAGGGGGGGGCGATGGCCCCCTCTGTCGCCAGAGGCAAAGCACCGGCCTGTCATTCTAATGCATCCCAAGCTAAGTCGAATAACCGGATCACGTGCGTTCGAACCGGTGATAAAACCGAAAGTTGTGGAGACGATATGAACGTTTGGGCCTTGGTCTTGCAGCACGGTGCGGCCTATGCGGAAGAGCCGGATGATGGCCTAGAACTGGGTCAAACTGAATGAATGTTGTGCGGCGCGTCAAACGTTGGCTGATCGGACGGCGACTGAAACCCCTTGGCGTCTTTTCGGGCCTTTATGGACGGCTAGGCGTGCGTTTGGCGCCTGATGGTCAGCCGTTGGGAAAGTCGTTTCGTCGAATTGTCGTGGTGCCGGGCCAGCAGGACCCCTCGCACAGGTGGCACATTGATGGTGGGCCGATCTGGCCGCAGTACCAGCGGCAAACATGGGTGCGGCTTTTGCGAGAGAAGCGAGTTTTCGACAACCGCCCTAAGTTTCCCGACGGTCAGATAGTTGCGTTGAACGATGACATGATCTGGGGCGGGCGGCTGCAGTTTCACTTTGGCCATCTTTGCGCGGAGCATATCACGCGGTTGCTGTGGTCGCTGCACCGATGGCCGGGCCGGAAGGTTCTGTTCATTTCGCACGAAGGCAAGGATGCGTCTTCGGTGCCGGACTACGCTTGGGACGTTCTGGGCTGGATGGGGCTGCCCAAGGAACAGGTCATCATTGTGACGCAACCCGTGCGCGTGGGCCGTTTGTTGGTCATGCCGCAGGCCGAATGGATCCGGGGTGCTGCGCCGCCCCGAAGCTACCTGAAGTTGCTGAATGCACACGTGAACATGCAGGGCTTAACGCCGATTATCAGCGATGTGCTTTATGTGTCGCGGGTGGGTATGATAACACGCGGCGGCGGTGTGCAGGGGGGAGAAGCCTACCTTGAAAGGCTGCTTCGGGCGGCGGGAGTTGCGGTCATGGACCCTGCAAACACGCCGCTGCGCCAGCAACTGGCCCGGTATGCCGGGGCGCGGGTCATCGTCTTTGCCGAAGGATCGGCGGTGCATGGTCGCCAGTTGCTGGGGCGGATTGATCAGGACATCCATATCCTGAACCGACGCCAGTCGCGACCCTTGGCCAAGCGGGGACTGATTCCAAGGGTAAGACGCTTGCGATATGTCAGGGCGACGGGTCATTGTGCCGACCTGTATCAGCACGACGGTCGGCGCAATACCACACATGCCCTTTCGTTTTATGATGTGCCGACGCTGATTGCCGGGTTCAAGGTGATGGGGGTTGATCTTGCGCATCGGTGGAATGACGCCGATTACCGGAGTGAACTGGCATCGGATGTTGCGATTTTTCTGAAACGGTTGGAATCTTGTCCGGCAAGCATCAGCCGTGACAAAACTTTGGCAGCCATGCACCCCATCCTGATGGCGGAAAATCTGGCACACCTGTTGCCGCAAATGAAAGGCACCGATTGAAAAGCCCCCTGATCCTTATCTTTGCAGTCCTCGTCGCATTTGCGGCCTGTTCGCCGACGGACGTGGCCGACAAAGTCGGGCGGCGGGCGGCGGAAACGGTTGTGCGGCCTGTGGTCAGCGATTACATGACCGGCCCCGAGGCAGAGATCGTGACGCGCTGCATCGTGGATAATGCAAGCGCGGATGAGGTGCAGCTGCTGTCGCGCGATGTGGCAGTGGTGGCGGGATCGTCAACTGTCGATCTGATCTTTCGGATGGCCTCAAACCCTGCCACATCGGCCTGCCTGCGATCGCAGGGGCTGCCGCCCTTGTCGAAGGTGGCCTTGTGAAAGCGGTGCTTCTGATCATTGCTGTAGGCTTGCCAATGGCGGCCTGTGGGCCTGTGTCGCAACGTGCGGCGGAACAGGAATGCTTTGAGCGTGCGCGCCTTGCATCCGGGCCGCGCGGTTCGATTGC
>JANMDH010000028.1:0-9486 GCA_031376195.1 Gemmobacter sp.
CAGTGATGAAATCATCGCCATTGCCACCGGTCAGCGTTTCGTAGGTTGCGGTTGAACCCCCATAAAGATGGTCATTCCCGTCGCCGCCATTCAGGTAATCCCGACCGCTGCCGCCATAAAGCACATCGTTGTCAGTGTCTCCGATGATGGAATCGTCGCCTCCACCACCGTAAATTCTGTCATTTCCAGCCTGACCCAGCAGCGTGTCGTTGCCGCCGCCGCCATCCAGCAGGTCATTCCCCTGACTGCCATCTATCGTGTCATCCCCCGTCCAACCGAAAAGACGGTCAGAACCACTATCGCCATTGATATTGTCCTGACCCGAACCACCGAAAAGCCTGTCCTGCCCAAGTCCGCCGACAAACAGATCGCCGCCGCCACCGCCAAAGACCACATCCTTGCCATCATAGCTGAAGATGGTATCGCCAAACGCGGTGGCGGTGATCCGGTCATTGCCGCTGAACAGTTTGGCGTTGAACGCGGCAGGGTCTGCGATCAGCAATTGGAACAATGGCTTTGCGGTCATGCCCCAGTCGGTGATCGTCATGACCGCGATGCCGTTGCTTTTGTACAAAAGCCCGTCGAAAGTCCCGGTCACGGGTCGGGGAAGCGAGATCATGATATCCACACGGTAGGTCAGGTTTTGCCCGGTAAACGATGTGCTGGACGTAGGCCCGGTCAGCTTAAAGCTGGTGCTGCCAAAGGTCAGCGCGTCTGCCCCGGCAAACAACGCTGCCGTAATGTTGCTGTTGTCGATCCCCACGCCCGGGAAAGGTGCTTTGAAAACTATCTTCGGCATAATATGCTCCCTTTTAACAATAAAGATGTGGTGGCCCACCGCGTGTGCCGCAGATGAGCCGATCAGTTTAAAAGCCGTACCGCCCGTGTGCCGCCAACGGTCAACCAATCACCCTGAAATCCCCTGCGTCCATCAAAAGCGCTGGATCGAGCACGGCAAATTTGATCTGCGCTGCCCCGCCGATTCCATCCTTATCATAAAACAACCCGCCCGTCGCATCGTTATAGATGATCCGGTCATTCGCGTCCGTCGCGGCCGCCCCAATCTTGAATCGGCCCGCTGCCAGTGGTCCAGTGATCCCCAAGGCAGTGAAGATGTCATTGTCCAGAACGATCTTGTCGATGTTGACCTCAAAGTCCTGAACTTCATCAACGTTCGTAACCCTTAGCACCGAATTGAAAATGAACTGATCAACACCCGCGCCACCACCAAGCGTATCGGTTCCGGTTCCGCCAAACAGCAGATCGTTGCCGTCATCACCAATGAAAAAGTCATTTCCAGACCCGCCGATCAGCGTGTCGTTGCCGCTGCCGCCGTTAAGGTGGTCCATGCCCGCCCCTGAATCGAGGTAATCGTTACCATCGATCCCAGCCAATAGATCGATCCCGTCACCGCCAATCAACCGGTCGTTGCCATCGTTGCCAAACATATAATCATCACCGGCGCCGCCGAACAGCCTGTCGTCAAGATCGCCGCCGGTTATATAATCTTTGCCATTTCCGCCACTCAACATGTCCCGTCCGGACCAGCCCTGCAGCTTATCGTCACCATTTCCGCCAAAGATCGAATTGGCACTGGCGTCGATATCCGCAATAATGACGTCGTTTCCATTTCCACCGATCATGGTGCCGCCCCCACCACCGCTGATAAGCCCATCATCGCCTTCGCCGCCGTTCAGCGTGTCACGACCGTCACCACCAAAAAGCAGGTCGTCGCCATCGTTGGCGACGATCAGGTCATTGCCCTTGCCAGACAAAAGAATGTCGTCCTCAACCGACCCGAACATTTTGTCGCTGCGGCGCGTCAGATAATCGGCAAATGCCGTTGACCCTGACGTGAATGCCACCCCGAAGCCCACCGCATTTTCGTTCAGCTCTGTGACGGACATTATTTTCAAATTCAGATGGGTTACCGACAGTGCATCAATCCGACCGGAAATGGGCGGCAAAAGTGGTAAGGCATTCTTCGGATAGGTAAGGTTGCTGCCAAACAGCGCTGCACCTTCACCGGCAGTGGAGGTGCCCTTTATAAAGGTTTCGGACTGCACTGCATTCGTAAATATGTCGTCGTAAAATTGCTTAAAGTATTGGGTAGAATTGGCCCCAGTGCCGGGGGAATAGCGATTGAAGCGAAAGGTCGGCATGATGCATCCTTCTAATATTTGAACCGGGGGCAGATCATGCGGCACCCTGGAAATGGGAATGGCCAAGCACATCATGCGATTGGCTAGGAGTCAGATTAAGAAGTTCTTTCTAACGATGCAAGCGCTGCCTCAAGACGCACCTAAATATAAATTTTTGCAATAGCTTCATAAAGGGAAAAAATTAGACCATTACTTTTCCAGTTAATTAAACCGATTGTCCCGCGGAAACCCACGGGGGGCCATTTTGCCCGCCCCGGCGCGCGCGCCCTGCCATTCGGCAAGGTCTGGTTCGGTGCGGGTACGGCCAGCCGGGTCTTTCCAGGACAACCCCTCTGCCAAGACGAAGGTCACGGCATCCGACAGGCCGCCGTCCTTGTATTTCTGCAACCGCACCCCTTTGCCGCGTGGCATTTCCGGCAGCTCGACCACCGGGAACACCAACATCTTGCGGTTTTCGCCCACGACGGCGACGTGATCGCCCGCAATCCTGCGGCACAGTGCGGTTTTGACGCCGTCCCGCACCGTCAGCACCGCCTTGCCCGCCCGCGTCATCGCCAGAACCTCATCCGACGGCACAATGAACCCATCACCAGCGGTGGACGCCACCAGCAGCTTTTCCCCCGCGCGAAAGATCATCAGATCGGTGATGTCACAATCATTCGGCAAATCGACCATCAGGCGCACGGGTTCGCCCATGCCACGCCCGCCAGGCAGGTTGGCCCCCAACAAGGTGTAGAACCGCCCGTTCGACCCGATCAGCAGGATACGGTCCGTGGTTTCGGCATGAAAAAAGAACCGTCCCTCATCACCGTCCTTGAACTTTACGTCAGAATCCAGTGCCACATGCCCCTTCATCGCGCGGATCCAACCCATTTTAGAACAGATGACGGTGATCGGTTCCCGTTCGATCATCGCATCATAGGGCACATCTTCAACTTCACCCGCCTCGGCGAAACTCGTCCGCCGCGCGCCGCCTTTGCTGTCTTTGCCGAACTGCTTCTGGATCGCGCCCAGATCCTTGCCGATCTGCCGCCATTGCAGCCGATCTTCGCCCAGCAGCGCCGAAAGTTCCGCGCGTTCCTTGGTCAGCGCATCACGTTCCGCAATCAGCTCCATTTCCTCCAACCGCCGCAGACTGCGCAGGCGCATGTTCAGGATTGCCTCGGCCTGCACATCGGTCAATTGACCCTGCCCCGGCCGGGGTGGCGTGTACTCCTTTTCCGACATCACCCGTTTTTGCGGGCGATCCCAGTCTTCGGCCATCAGGGCAAGTTTCGGATCGTCGTCATAGCGGATGATGTCGATCACGCGGTCAAGGTTCAGGAATGCAATCAGAAAGCCCGCAAGCAGGGTCAGGCGCGCATCGATCTTTTCGATCCGGTGTTCGGTTCGGCGTTGCAGGACGTCGCGGCGGTGGTCAAGAAAAGCGCGCAGCACCTCTTTCAGGGAACATACCTTTGGCACCCGACCGTCGATCAGAACGTTCATGTTCAGGCTGAACCGGATCTCCAGATCAGAATTCTTGAACAGCGTCCCCATCAGCATGTCGGGCTCCACCGTCCGCACGCGTGGTTCCAGCACGATGCGCACATCGTCCGTGGATTCGTCGCGCACATCGGCCAGCAGGGGGGTCTTCTTGGTCTGGATCAGTTCTGCAAGCCGTTCGATCAGTTTGGATTTCTGCACCTGATACGGAATTTCCGTAACCACGATCTGCCACGTCCCGCGCCCCAGATCCTCCACCGACCAACGCGCGCGCAGGCGGAACGCGCCGCGCCCGGTACGATAAGCGTCCAGAATGCTGCTGGCCGGTTCAACAATCACGCCGCCGGTCGGAAAATCCGGGCCGGGAATCAGGGTGACCAAGGCATCGTCGGCCACATCGGGGTCTTTCAGCATCGCTTGGCAGGCGTCGATCAATTCATGCAGATTATGCGGCGGAATGTTGGTCGCCATTCCGACGGCGATCCCGGTCGATCCATTCGCCAGCAAATTCGGAAACGACCCCGGCATGACGACCGGTTCTTCCAGCGTGCCGTCATAGTTCGGGCGGAAATCGACAGCGTTTTCTGTCAGCCCCTCCATCAGGGTTTCCGCAATCGCCGTCAGGCGCGCCTCGGTATAGCGGCTGGCCGCAGGGTTATCGCCATCGATGTTGCCAAAGTTGCCCTGCCCGTCGACCAGCGGATAGCGCACGTTGAAATCCTGGGCGAGGCGCGCCATCGCATCATAAATCGCCATGTCACCATGCGGGTGATAGTTGCCCATCACATCGCCGCTGATCTTGGCTGATTTGCGGAACGCCCCGGTGGGTGACAGGCGCAATTCGCGCATCGCAAACAGGATGCGCCGATGCACCGGTTTCAGCCCGTCGCGCGCATCGGGAAGTGCGCGGTGCATGATCGTGGACAAGGCGTAAGTCAGATAGCGTTCGCCAATCGCCCGCCGAAGCGGTTCTGAGATAAGCACAGGCTCTATCTGGGGGGTATCGGGCGCGTCAGACATAGATCGTGTGTAGTCGCAGGCGATCTTGCGGTCCAGCCAGATTAATCGGAATGGACCGCCACATTCTTTTCGCCTTGCCGCATTTTTTCCACAGCCTTCCTGTATGGGTATGCTAAAGCCCCCGTTAACAACTGTGATTCCGGTGTAACCATGCTTCGTTTGACCTTTCTTCTGTCTGGTGCCCTGTTTCTGACCCTGCTGCTGGGCGGGCAGGATTATGGTCAGTTGCGCCCCGGCCTTGCCGCCGCGCAGAAACAGGCGCAGGCGGATGAAGAACGCATAGCAGCGCTTGCGCTTGCGGACGCGGCCCCGCAACCTGTCGCGGATCTGGTGGTCGCCGCCTTTACACCCGAAGCAGATGATGCCGTCGACACCCCGGCACTTGCACTGCCCCTGGTAACCGCCGCCCCGATTGCCGCCGCCGTTGCAGAGGCGGTTACCGAAGCGCCCGTCGAACCCATCGCGGAAGAACCGTCGGCGAACATCTGGTACGTCACCGGCAACACCGTCAACGTGCGCGAAGGGCCGGGTACCGATTATGCCGTGCTGGAAAAACTGGCGCGCGGCGATGCGGCGACTTTGGTCTGGTCGGATGACACTGGCTGGGCCAGAATCCGCATCGAAGGGGACGGCATTGAAGGATACGTCTCGACCAAGTTCCTGACGCAAACCGCTCCCTGAAACCGTCGATCCGGTCGGTTGAAAGGCCAGCATACTCCCATGACGCACCAACGTTCGATCCTGATGACCGGGTGTTCCTCGGGTATCGGCTATGATGCCGCACATGGATTGGCGCGGCGCGGCTGGCGCGTGTTCGCCACCTGCCGGGCGGATGGGGATTGCGAACGCCTGCGCGGCGAGGGGCTGGAAAGCTTTCGCCTCGATTACGCGGACGAGCCGAGCATCGCGGCTGCGCTGGCCGAAGTGCTGACGCGCACAGGGGGCCGTCTGGACGCCCTTTACAACAATGGCGCCTTCGCCTGCCCGGGGGCTGTTGAAGACCTGCCGCGCGATGCGCTGCGCGCCATATTTGAGGTGAACCTGTTTGGCTATCACGATCTGACGCGCCGGGTGATTCCGGTCATGCGGGCGCAGGGGCACGGACGGATCATCAACTGTTCGTCCGTTCTGGGTCTGGTCGGCATGAAATGGCGCGGGGCCTATGTGGCCACCAAGTTCGCCATGGAAGGGCTAAGCGATGTGCTTCGGATCGAAATGCAGGGCACCGGAATCCACGTGATCCTGATCGAACCGGGCCCTGTGACCAGCAATATCCGGGTGAATGCGATCCCACATTTCGAACGCTGGATTGATTGGGAACATTCGGCGCGATCCGGTGAATACCGCGCCTTGCGTGACAGACTTTACACCGCAAGCGGCCCGGACAAGTTCGAACTGCCGGCCAGCGCCGTGACCGCAAAACTTATTCACGCGTTGGAAAGCCCGCGGCCCAAAGCCCGTTATTTTGTCACGACACCGACCTATGTGATGAACATCGCACGTCGCATCCTGCCGACGCGGGCGCTCGATTGGCTGATTGCAAAGGGCTGACCCGTCTAAAAATCTTCGACAGAAATTTTTAGGCCGTCAGACGTTCGCTTTTCTGACGGACGGCGTTAAGTTCAACGCAAATCAAAGGGGAACCCGATGACGAACGACCCACTGTTCATCCTTGCCGCAGTTGCAGCCCTTGTTGTGCTGATCATCCTTATGATCGGCATCGGCAGCTTTGCGAAAGGCGGCGAGTTTAACCGTCGGAACGCAAACCGGTTGATGCGGTACCGCATCATTGCGCAGGCGGTGGCCGTTCTTTTGATCGTCGGATTTGCCTGGATGCGGTCTGGTGGGGGAAACTGATGGTCGTTCTGAATAAAATCTACACGAAAACCGGGGATGCGGGCGAAACCGCCCTCGGCAACGGCGCGCGGGTGGCAAAGTTTTCGCTCCGGGTCAGCGCTTATGGCACGGTCGATGAAACCAACGCGACCGTCGGTCTGGCACGTCAGCATTCGGACGGCGATATGGATGCAGCCTTGAAGCGCATTCAGAACGATCTTTTCGATCTGGGGGCAGACCTGTGCCGCCCCGACATGGAACGCGACGCCGAGGCGGGCTATGTGCCCCTGCGGATCGTGGAGACGCAGGTTTTGCGTCTGGAATCCGAAATTGACGCGATGAACGCACGGCTGGAGCCGCTTCGCAGTTTCATTCTTCCCGGGGGCCGCGCCTTGGCTGCGCAGTTGCACCTGTGCCGCACGGTCAGCCGCCGCGCGGAACGCCTGACAGTGGAATTGGCCACAATGGAGGCGATCAACCAGCAGGCAGTGATCTATCTGAACCGCCTGTCGGACTGGTTCTTTGTGGCGGGGCGGATCGCGAATGATGATGGCAAGGGGGATGTGCTTTGGGTGCCGGGGTTGACGCGCACCTAGACGCCGGGGCGCGTCATATTGACGTCGTATTTGGCCTGTTTTTCAGTGCCCAGACACGATAAACCCCACGCAAGGATGTTACGCCCCGCTCGGGGCAGCCTCGTTATGGGAGTTTGCAGATGAAGGTTCTCGTGCCGGTCAAGCGCGTCATCGACTATAACGTGAAGGTGCGCGTCAAGGCGGATGGGTCCGGGGTCGATCTGGCGAACGTGAAGATGTCGATGAACCCGTTTGACGAGATTGCCGTGGAAGAGGCGATCCGTCTGCGGGAAAAGGGCTTGGCGACCGAGGTTATCGCAGTGTCCATTGGCGTCAAACAATCGCAGGAAACCCTGCGCACGGCGTTGGCAATGGGGGCCGACCGCGCGATCCTGATCGAAGCAACGGATAATGTGCAGACGGATATCGAACCGCTTGCCGTGGCCAAGCTTCTGGCTGCCGTCGTGCGTGAAGAAGCACCGGGGTTGGTCTTGTGCGGCAAGCAGGCCATCGACAATGATATGAACGCGACCGGGCAGATGCTGGCGGCGCTGCTGGGCTGGTCGCAAGGCACGTTTGCAAGCGAGTTGACGGTTGAGGGCGACCACGCCCTGATCACGCGCGAAGTGGATGGCGGTCTGCAAACGATACGTCTCAAGATGCCAGCGATTGTGACTGTGGATTTGCGCCTGAATGATCCGCGCTATGCATCCCTGCCCAATATCATGAAGGCGAAACAGAAGCCGATGGCGATGAAGACGCCGGCCGATTACGGGGTGGATATAACACCGCGTCTGTCTGTGGTGAAAACAATCGAACCGGCAGGGCGGAAGGCGGGGGTCAAGGTCGGCTCGGTCGCCGAACTGATTGCGAAATTACGCGATGAAGCGGGGGTGATCTGATGAGTGTTCTTCTTCTTGCAGAAATGATCAACGGGCAACTGGCGACTGATCTGACGGCCAAGACGCTGGCGGCGATCAAACCCCTGGGCGATGTCACCGTTCTCGTGGCAGGCATGGGCGGCGACGCGGCGGCGGCCGAAGCGGCGGGTCTGGAAGGCGTGTCGAAAGTTTTGTTTGCAGGCGACCACGTCTATTGCCACGCGATGTCCGAACCGACGGCGGCGCTTGTCGTGTCACTGGCAGGGCCGTTCGAACATATCGTCGCGGCATCCACCGCGTTTTCCAAAAGCGTTCTTCCCCGTGTCGCGGCCCTTTTGGATGTCATGGTGATTTCCGATGCCATTGCGGTTGTCGATGCCTCAACCTTTGAACGCCCGATTTATGCGGGCAATGCGATCCAGACCGTGAAATCCACGGATGCGAAAAAAGTGCTGACCGTGCGCACCGCCACTTTCACCGCCGTCGGAACTGGCGCAGCGGCACCGGTGGAAAAGATCGCGACATCGGCTGATGGCAGCCTGTCCGCCTGGGTCGAGGATAAAGTCGCCTCCAGCGACCGCCCGGAACTGACCAGCGCGGGGGTGGTCGTGTCAGGCGGGCGCGGGGTTGGGTCCAAGGATGATTTTGCGCTGATCGAAAAACTGGCGGACAAGCTGAACGCGGCGGTCGGGGCATCCCGTGCGGCGGTAGATTCCGGTTATGCCCCCAACGACTGGCAAGTGGGCCAGACGGGCAAGGTCGTGGCCCCGGACCTGTACCTCGCCGTCGGAATTTCGGGGGCGATCCAGCATCTTGCAGGGATGAAGGACAGCAAGGTGATCGTCGCGATCAACAAGGACGAAGAAGCCCCGATTTTTCAGGTGGCGGACTACGGCCTCGTCGCGGACCTGTTCACAGCGGTGCCTGAGCTGATCGAAAAACTATAATCGTGCCTGACATTGTGTAAAACGGGGGTCTTCGTGCACCCGTTTTTCGTTTCAGAACAATGGTTCAATTCCAGTGCCGAATTATGGGTGCGCCGTCGGTTCAAGTCCACAGGCGACGGCACCCGTTTCACCCTGCCTCGCACCGGCGGGTCCGCGGCGCAACGGGTTGCCAAAGCTCCCACAAAGGGAACACCGGTCCGGGCACACGCTTTCGAATATGCCTGCGCGACGTTCGGTATTGCACAATCACGATCAGGCAACGCTGGACCGATGGCCAAGTCGAATGCGTGGACCGCACCACCAAGGATGCAACTCTCAAACGCTTTCCCGACGATGACCATGCCCCGTTGCGCCCGCATCGCGCCGACGTCATTGACGCATACAATTTCGGACGCAGACTGAAAACCACCCCATGCCCGACGCGCAATAAGTTCATTTGCGAATACCGGACGTCCGAACCGGACGGATTCGTCCTCGACACATTTTATCACATGCGGGGACTATTCATTCAGACGCGCAGCGATAACAGCCCCGATCCCGCCTGCAACAGTTGCAACGCCGGCGAAGATGCAGTTCCAGA
>JANMDH010000029.1:0-13424 GCA_031376195.1 Gemmobacter sp.
ATCTGACCGGCGGCAGCGGCAACGACAATCTGAGCGGCGGCAGCGGCAATGACAGTCTTCATGGCTATGGCGGCAATGACATTATCATGGGTGAAGGCGGTAACGACTCGCTCTACGGCGGCGCTGGCAGTGACAATCTGAACGGAGGCGCTGGCAACGATCTGATCGACGGTGGGGAGGGCAGCGACTTTGCCACCTACAGCGGAATTTCCAATTTGGTGGTGAATCTGTCGCTGACCGGTGCGCAAGCCACTGGCCAAGGCATCGACACCCTTCTCCACATCGAAAATATCACGTCAGGCAGCGGCAATGACCGACTGAGGGGGAACGCTTCGGCAAATAACCTCTCCGCCGGAGTGGGCAACGACTCGCTCAACGGCGGCGCTGGCAATGACAATCTGTACGGCGGCGCTGGCAACGACATCTTAACAGGCGGAACCGGTGCGGATTCGTTCATATTCAACAGCTTGCTGCACACAAACAATGTTGATCGGATCAGCGATTTCAACGTTGTCAGTGACACTATGCGACTGGACAATACGATCTTTGCTGGACTGATCGAAGGCGTACTCTCGACCGCTACCTTCCGCGCCAATACAACCGGCTTGGCGGCAGATTCCACCGACCGTATCATCTACGAGACGGACACTGGTAAGGTGTTCTTTGACGCCGACGGCAACGGCTCTGGAGCACGCGTGCTGTTTGCAACACTCACTCCAAGCCTTGCAGTGACCAACCTCGATTTCCTCATCGTCTAAGGCGCTGAATTCTTTTGAGTAATCGGGTAACCCCAATAACGCTGGTAGGTCCGCCAAACCGACCAGGCCGTCCCCCATGTTTAGACCCTCTCACGAGGCTGGGGAGCGGTCGCTGCTACGCTCTGCAATAATAGGCACCGCTGGTCGGAAAACGGCCGGCGGTGCTTGTTCTGCATGGACGAGCCGCAGAACAACTTGGTGTATCTGCGGCTAACACCCGACCGCTGTGAGCCAGTCATCAGCTGGGTCAGCCAGATTAGCAACGCGCGCCCCTTTTAGACATTGGTCTATGCAAATGCGCCGTCGCTTCGCGGGGCCGTGGCACCAAAGGGACGGCGCGGTTAACCCTTTTGCGCTCATACCTTATTGACCTCGCTAGGCCCCCCATTCCGGCTACGATATGTCACGGATTCGTTACACAAATATGCCGTTACCGCGACAGTCAGGCGATTCAGAATAATAAGAGTTTTATTTAAATTTCTCTGGGGGGAGGCAAAAATGAAGGCTGTTATCCAGTGCGGGGGCAAGGGCACTCGGTTGCGTCCATATACAATGGTTCTGCCCAAACCATTGATGCCGATTCAGTCCAAACCCGTCTTGGAAATTTTGATAAAATGGCTGCGCCGCAATGACGTTTGCGAAGTTTATATCACTACGGGTTATCTCGGCCATCTGATCAAAAGCTTCTGCGGTGATGGGCACCAGTGGGATATGAAGATCACCTATACCGACGAGAAAGAACCGCTTGGAACAATCGGGCCGATCTCAATGTTGAAGGCAGAGCTGGACGCGCCCTTCATGGTGATCAACGGCGATATTTTAACGGATCTAAACATCGGTGCCTTCGCGGCTTGTCACAAGCGCAGCGGTGCCATTGTGACTGTTGCAACCGCAATCCGCGAGACACTGATGAATTTCGGTGTGATCGAATCATCCGATGGTCGCGTTACCAGCTTTAAGGAAAAGCCCTCGTTCACCAACCAAATGAGCATGGGCATTTATTGCATGCAGCCCGAAGTCTTTAAGTTCATTCCCAATTGCATCCCATTTGGTTTTGACGATCTTGCCTTTTGCCTGCTTAACCGGGGCGAACGCCTGCAAACTTATGCGCATACGGGGATGTGGCTCGATATCGGGCGGGTCGAGGATTTTCAGCAAGCCCAGACACTGAGTTGGGATGAAGAAGCTCCCGCGCATGAACGCATGGAATTCGTGGCGTAATCAAGCTGCCTGTAGGGGTCGTGGTTAAGGCTAGATCCTAAAAATATTGGCAAATTTCAAAGTTCCAACAGTTATCGAGAGGTATTTCATGTTGCTCGTTGCTGAGCCGGTTCTCGGACCGGAAGAGCGTGCCGCAGTGATGGCAGTGCTAGAATCGGGCTGGATCACACTGGGCGAGCGTGTGCGGACTTTTGAGCACGCATTCGCCGAGCTTCACGGCGTAGCAGACGCCGTCGCCGTGGATTCCTGCACCGCTGGCCTCCATCTGGTATTAAAAGCGCTCGGGGTTGGCCCTGGCGACGAGGTTCTGGCCCCGTCGCTGACCTTTGTGGCAACCGTCAACTCTATCCTTTATGTCGGGGCCGATCCGGTCCTCGTCGATATCGAAGCGCTTCAGCATCCGCTGATGTCAATTAAGCAGGCTGAGGCCAAAATCACATCCCGCACCCGAGCGATCATGCTCATGCATTATGCGGGACATATGGCCGAAATGAGGGCGTGGCGCGACTTCGCCGCCCGGCATGGTCTGTTGTTGATCGAGGATGCGGCACATGCCGTCGGTGTTGCTGACGTCGGCACTTATGGCGATGGAAGTGCTTTCAGCTTTTACGGCAACAAGAACATGACAACGGCGGAAGGCGGCATGGTGCTGATGCGCCATCCTGAAATGCTTGATCGCGTGCGCCGGATGCGTGGTCATGGCATGACGCAGAGCGTGTTGCAGCGCCTCGTCGCGCGGACGCCGCATTACGACGTCGACATGCTGGGATACAACTATCGCATGGATGAGATTCGCGGAGCGATCGGCCTCGTGCAACTCTCCCGCCTCAAAGCGATGAATACCCAGCGGGCAGCGCTTGTCGTGCAGTATCGCGCACTACTGGCCCGGTTGGAAAACCGCTACGAGGGGTTCCTCGTGCCTCGTCCGCAAAGCGGTATTTCAGCGCATCACATAATGCCCGTCTTGTTGCCTGTGGGTGCTGATCGCGACCGGACCGCCGCCGATATGCACGCGGCTGGCGTTCAAACAACGATCCATTATCCGCCGGTTCATACGCTGTCTTATTACCGCCAGCGCTCTCCTGGGCTTCACCTGCCGCTGACCGAGGAATTTCATCGACGCGAGCTGACGTTGCCGCTTCACCCGAAAATGGACGAGTCGGACGTCGAACTCGTCGTGAATACTCTTGAAAATGCCGTCGAAAATGCATTTGCACCCAATTACGGATGATTGAAAATGTTGCGATTTCCTGCATTCCAAAGTCCCTCTGTCGGGCGAGTGATTGATGTGGCCCTCGCGTCTGTGGGGCTGGTCGTCATGAGCCCGCTGCTGTTGCTGATCATGATTGCAATCGTGATCGACACAGGTTTTCCGATCTTCTTCGCGCAAACCCGCATCGCACAAGGCGGACGCAGGTTTCAGATGTATAAATTCCGCAAGTTCCATCCCACCTCGCTGGGGGGCAGTCCGCTGACCATGAAGCATGACAGCCGCATGACCCGGTTAGGGGGCATTCTCGCAAGCACGAAGCTGGATGAGCTGCCGCAGCTGTTTAATATCATCCGCGGAGATATGGCCATCGTCGGGCCCAGGCCGGAAACGATTGCTCTTGCCGAGGCTTTCACCGCGTATGAGATGCCGTTGTTGCAATATCGCCCCGGTATCTTCGGCCCCAGCCAAGTCGCATTTCGCAATGAATGCTGCCTTTATCCTGCCGGGAAAGACCCTGTGCAGTTTTACCGCGAGACCCTGTTCCCGGCTAAAGCAGCCCTTGATCTGGCATATTACTCTCGGCGCACGGTCTGGAGCGATATCTTGTGGATCGGACGCGGTATCCTTGCAGTGCTTGGCAAGGTGCCAAAGTTGGAGCTGATGCCCGCCGCATCCGAACCATCCGGCGGCGCTCGGAAGATAGATATCGTCATAGCCGGGGAATGAAGGGATCCATGATGACCAGCTTTCTGCACCTCAACCCATGCAACTATTCGGGGCGCAATGTGCTCGTAACCGGAGCAGATGGATTCATCGGATCGCATCTGGTCGAGCGGTTGGTCGAGGCAGAAGCGAATGTGACAGCGCTCTGTCTCTATAACTCTTTTGACTCGCTGGGATGGATCGACCGATTGCCGCAGTCTACGCGCGCGCAGATGAATGTAATCCGCGGCGATGTGCGCGATGCAGCGCTGGTGCGGCGGCTGATCTCACGGCAAGATACGGTGTTCCATCTTGCCGCATTGATTGCGATCCCGCATTCATATGTCGCGGCGCAGTCCTATGTGGATACCAATATCTTGGGCACTCTGAACGTGCTGGAGGCGGCGCGCGAATATGATGTGCGCCGTGTCGTACACACCTCTACAAGTGAGGTCTATGGCACAGCAATCAGCGTGCCCATCGCCGAGACGCATCCGCTTCAGGGGCAGTCGCCCTATTCTGCCACCAAGATCGGTGCCGATATGCTTGCCGAGGCCTTTGCGCGCACGCATGATCTTCCGGTCGTCATCCTAAGGCCGTTCAACACCTTCGGCCCGCGCCAAAGTGAGCGCGCAGTGATCCCGACGATCCTGCGGCAGGCGCTGGATCCGGAGGTAACTTCGATCCGCGTCGGGGATCTGACGCCGATCCGCGATTTCACCTATGTGCAGGACACTGCAGCGGCATTCCTGGCGGCCGGCAGCGCCGCCTCGATCTCGTTCGGAACGCCGTATAACGCAGGCTCCGGGGCGGCGGTAACGGTAAAGGATGTCGTCGATCTGGTGCTGAAACTGACCTCTTGCACCAAACCGGTTGTGCAAGAGGTCAGCCGGCTGCGTCCGTCCAAATCCGAGGTAAAAGAACTGCTCGCCGATTCCACCCGCTTCAACCGGGCAACTGGCTGGAAACCTCAAGTCGAGTTCGCCGACGGGATGAAGCGCACAGTGGCGTGGTGGAGAAGCCAGTTCCAAGAGGGTCGTGTACGCAAAGAGGTCAATTATGCGACATGATACTGCCTGCCGCCGTCGGGCCCTGCAGCGGTTATCTCATCTATGCGCTGCAGTTGCGATCTCGATCGCAGCCTGTAGTGTCGCTGCAATCGCGCAAGAATACCGCCTTCAGGCGGGCGATGTGATCGAGTTTTCTGTGACTGGCATGCCTGAAATGGGCGCGCGTGCAGCGATCCAGATCGACGGCAGCCTGAGCTTCCCAGGGGTCGGCGTCATCAAGGCTGCAGGACGGCCGATCTCAGAAATCCGCGACCGGATCGGAGCCACACTTTCCAGTCGCCTGCGCACGATGTTTCTGCCCGATGGCAGTCAAGTGACGCGGGTGGTGGAGTATGATGAAGTGTCCGCTTCGGTGGTCGAGTATCGGCCAGTCTTTGTCAGTGGCGATGTCACCCAGCCGGGGGAGCGTCCATTCCGACCGGGAATGACCGTTCGGCAAGTGATTGCCGCATCAGGCGGGGTGATTTCGCTGATCCCCATTGCGCCAGGATACAACCCTTCTGCGCTGCGCGCTGACTATACGGTGGCTTGGAATGCCGCCGTTGCGGCCAGCGCGCGTGTCTGGCGTTTGAAAAAAGAACTTGGCGAAGATGTGGAATTTGATCGCAATGCTTGGCCCGCCGCGCCCGAACGAGATGATGCAATTGAAAATTTTTTACGTGTTGAGTCGGATATTTACGAAACGCAGACCAAAAACCGTCAGAATGAAAGCGCGTTTCTCAGCGCGCAGCTTAAACAGATCGAAAGTCAGGCTGAGGTGATGCGCAAAGAGCTCGAGGTCGAAAAAGCAATCGAGCAGACCGACGCGGATGCTCTGACTGAAGCGACAGACTCCGTCAAAAAGGGCATTCTGACAACGGCGCGGCTTCAAGACTTTCGCAGTGCTGCGCTGTTTTCGTCCACACGGCGTCTGCAAACCCAAGTTAGCCTCATGCAGCTCGAACGCCAGCGCAACGAAATCTCGCGCGAGAGCGAGCGGGCAGCAGAGCGGCGACGCCTTGATCTGCTCGATGAATTGCAAAAAGCCAGACTTGATGCGGCACAGCAGCGTGCCCGGCTTATTGCCGCCGATGAAAGGCTGCGCGAACTGGGGGTCGCACCGGTGAGCCTCGCCGAAGGGGCAGAGATCCCGCAGATCACGGTTTTTCACAGCGATGGCGAAACACCCGAACCTGTGAGCTTTGACAGCAAGATCGAACCCGGCGACGTGATTGAGGTCAAACGGACAGCAGATGCTGCGCCGCTTACTGCATTGATAGCACTTGACACCGAGCTTCAGCCACCCGCCGCCTTGGGTCTGCAATAACACGAGATGATGCCGGGCGATCTTTACGGGTTTTCTGCCGTCGGATTGCTTGCCCCTCTGGCATCGGCACCATTGACCAGCCTACCCCCCCGCCCGCAATCCAAGCCGTTTGAGAGATTTCCAAGACCGCCACCGCGCCGCTTTCGCCAATTCGTGGGAGGATAAGATGCTCGAACAATCCCTACCGCCGCTTGCCATCGTGATACTTGCCGGAGGCACGGGCGGGCGAATGAATTCAAACCGCCCAAAGCCGCTGCACAAACTCGCCAACGCATCGCTTCTGCGTCACGCCCTATGCACCGCCGAGGCGCTTGCACCGCAGCGATGTGTGGTGGTGGTTAGCGCCGATGGCACAGACGTTGCCGCCGCTGCACGCAGGCTTAATCCCGACGTGATCATCACGGTTCAGCCGCGGGCTTGCGGTACGGGAAATGCCGCATTGTGTGCTCTTTCCGCTTTAGTTGGGTTCGAGGGGCGGATGATGGTGCTTTACGCCGACACGCCGCTGACCCGCCCGGAAACGTTGCGCAAACTCGTCGCGGCTCCGGGGCGGGTAGCTGTCCTTGGTTTCGAGACGCCGCATCCGTTCCGCTATGGCCGTTTGATACGCAATGAAGATGGCGGCCTCGAACGTATTGTCGAGTCAGGCGACGCCAGCGCGGCTGAGGCAGCCGTTACTTTGTGCAATTCCGGCGTGATGGCGTTTGACACATCAGATGCAAGGCGTTGGCTTCCTGCACTCTCAGATAACAACTTTCGAAAAGAGTATTTTCTGACCGATGTTGTCGGCCACGCACGCTCGGAAGGCAAGGACTGTAGCATAGTGCTCTGCGAGGTGGATGAAGCGCTCGGTGTGAATTCGCGCGCCGAACTTGCAGCAGCCGAGGCTGCGTTTCAGCGTCGGGCCAGAGCGAAGGCGATGGAGAATGGCGTTACGATGATCGCGCCGGAAACCGTGTTCTTTTCCTTCGATACCCAACTCGGACGCGACATAACAATCGGGCCGAATGTCGTATTCGCCCCGGGTGTTACTGTCGAAAACGATGTCGAGATTTCTGCTTTTACATATCTTGCAGACTGCACGATCGGGCGCGGCAGTTTCGTCGAACCGCTGAACCGGCAAGGCGCAAACGGATGGAGCATGTCGGACCAACTGATTGTTGACATAGATGAGCTCAGGAAACCAATGCATCGAAACGCTTGGCCAAGCGTGTGACGGCGGGCCCTCTTCTATGTTAAGCAAGTGTGCGCAGCAGGATGCGCGGCAGACGGAGTTGATCCAGCAAGCATGGGCCGACAGCGGCAAGGTCTACGGCTATCGCAAGCGGCACGACGATCTGCGCGATCAAGGCGAGACCTGCTCAGAGAACCGCATTGCGCGTCTGGCCAACTTGGCGGGTATTCCCGCACAGATTGGATACATGCGTCGTCCTGGCCGATATGGTGGCAAGCCTGCGGTGGTCGCAGGCAACACGCTGGACAGCCAGGTTGAGGTTGGTGCGCCCGGCACAGTTTGGGGCGAGCCAGTGTCCGCCATTGGTCCGAGGACAATGGCGAGCGATATCACTCACATCAAAACCCATGCGGGCTGGCTCTATCTTGCCGTCATCATAGATCTTTTCTCAAGGCGGGTTGTCGGATGGTCTGCCCAACCGCGGATGACGACGGACCTCGCATTGCAGGCGCTGCTGGCCGCCGTCTGGCGTCGCAAACCCAGGCACCGGATCATGATCCATTCCGTCTCCGGGCACCATCAATCCCTTCCCCCGCCTACCGCCGGTCAATCAGCGACCGTTCGATTTCATAGGTTTCGCGCCCCACCAGAACGGTGATCCGCCGTCCCGTGATTTCATAGGCCAAAGGGCCGCGCCCATCCGTTCCGGCAGGCAGTCCCTCCGCGAAACGGACAAGCCGCAGGCTGTTTTTCCCCAGCCGGATATACAATTGCGCGCTGCCCCGTCTGTCGCCGTATACGATCCCGAAATTGCAGTCGGTTTCGGCTTTTGCGGGATCAGGGCGGCACGACAGCGTGCCCGTTGCGTCATAGCTGCCGTTGCTGGGGGGTGGGGTCGGGTCCGCGCCTTTCGGCACCCGCAGGTAAATCGCCGGAACCCAGCCGGTGGCTTTGGGTTTGGCCAGCTGAACCTCGCACCATCTGTCATTGCCTGTCCCGCTGCAGCCCAGATTGCGCACGATGTCGCCGTTTCGCACCAATCCCACACTGGTATCCAACAGCATCGGCACGATCCGGACGGGCAGCGAACTGCCTTTCGCAAGGCCGTACACCTGCCATTCGTCAGCGCCGCCTGATGGTTTGACAGGGCGCACGGGCACTGGCTTGTCGATCACCGTCTTGCGCATCGACACCCGGAATTCCGCGCGTTTGTTCGGCCCAAGGCTGCCGTTCGCCGCCTGCACCAGCACCTGATAATCGCCCGTGGCAGGCAGCGTCGCGCGGTAACGCCTGCCGTCCGTCGCGCCCAGATGCAAAACACCCGTCCGTCCCGGACCCGTCACGATAAAGAACAGATTTCCATTCCGTGCCTCGAACTGCACATCCAGTTTGTCGCCTTTTTCCGCCTCGATCAGATAGGCCACCCGTTCACCACCCTTCAGGGTGTCTTCGATAATCCGTGTATCCGAACTGCGCCCCAATTCAATGCGCGCCGTGCGCTGCGTGTCCGCCATCACCGTGCCCGGCAGGCCAAACAGCAACACGGCCCCCAGAACACGCGGCAACAGAACAAGGGGCAACAGCGTTCCGAAAAAATGTTGAAGTCGAAGCATTCCAGTCTCCACCAACGACGCGGGCCTGCGCGGGATACGCCCATATTCGCCAAGCTTAGCAGAAGTTCCCGATGTGCCAACCTGCGACGCGTCAACTGCGGCGGTTCCATGCTGCCGATGATGGACCGCCGTGCCGGGGTGTGTCGATCCGTCCGACTACGACCATCTGACGGGTTGATTTGCGGCGCGCGTGCGCGCAACTTTATTGCGCCACCTTTGGGAGCAGAGAATATGTGTCATATCTTCGCCGGGCAGCCGACGGAAAATTACGAACCCGTGACGCGGCGGTTGCGGTTGAACGGGCATTCGACCAGCGTGCGCCTTGAACGGGGCTTCTGGGAAATCGTGGATCGCATCGCTGCGGCTGAAGGCATGACAACGCCCGCCTTTGTGTCGCGCCTGCACGATGAAGTGCTTGATATCCATGGCGAAGCACAGAATTTCACCTCGCTTTTGCGCTGTGCCTGTCTGATCCATCAGCAACAGGAACTGGGTCTGCCGATGGGGATGGCTGCGGAATAAAATCGCGGTGTAGTAGCTTGTTACTACCCGCACACGAAACCAAGCCGCTAGCCTTGATGAGGAGCCTAAACGCCGGGCTGGCAAGGGGGACTTTTGGCAAAAGCACTGCATTCGATGATTCGTGTGCTGGACGAGGCGCGCAGCGTCGCGTTCTATGACGCGGCTTTCGGGTTGAAAGTCGACACGCGTCTGGATTTTGACAGCTTCACCCTGATCTATCTGCGCAACGCAGATGTCGATTTCGAACTGGAATTGACCGTGAACAAAGGCCGGTCCGACCCTTATCAATTGGGCGACGGGTACGGCCATCTGGCGTTCTGTGTCGATGATCTGGACGGCGAACACGCGCGGTTTGATGGCGCAGGGCTACACCCCAGGAAAATTGTGGAATTCATGCGGGACGGGGCACTTCTGGCCCGGTTTTTCTTTGTGGCCGACCCGGATGGATACCAGATCGAAGTGCTTCAGCGGCATGGGCGTTATCGCTGACGAAGAAACGAACCAAGGGAGGGTACGATGACCAAGGCAGTAGAAGGTAAGGGGCTGACCCGCCGTGATCTGATTGCGCGAAGCCTGATGGCAGGCGCAAGTTTCATGGTGGGCAGTGCGTGGGTGGCAGGCAAGGATGCCGCCTGGGCGATGGAAGTGGTGGCGTTGCAGCCCGCAACGATGGCAACTCTGGTGCAGATGGCGCGGGACATCTACCCGCATGACCGCATCGCCGATGAATTTTATGTTGTCGCCGTAAAAGGCTATGACACGCCAGACGCAGCCCCGATGATCGAAGAGGGGATCGCCGCCCTGAACGCGGCAGCGATGGGCAAAGGCAACGCCAGCTATCTGGCGACCGGCTGGGAAGATGACCGGGTCGCGATCCTGAAAGGGATGGAGGAAAGCACGTTTTTCCAAACCATTCGGGGGGGCCTTGTGACAGGTCTTTACAACCAAAAGGCGGTCTGGCCGCTGTTTGGCTATGAAGGCGAAAGCTTTAGCAAAGGCGGCTATATCGCGCGCGGCTTTGACGACATCGCTTGGCTTTAAGGGGAGGGCAAACACATGGTTGCGACATTTGATCTGAACGACGACAGCGTGGTTGTCATCATCGGCACCGGGGCCGGTGGCGGAACCCTGGCAAACGAACTGGCGCAAAAGGGCGTCAAGGTGGTGGCACTGGAGGCAGGGGGCCGTTACCTGCCCGAAGATTACCTGAACGACGAATGGGACAGCTTTGGCCAGTTGGCTTGGCTGGATAAACGCACCACCAGCGGCGACTGGCGGGTGGCCAAGGACTTTAGCGGCCTGCCTGCGTGGATCGTGAAAGCGGTCGGCGGCACCACAACGCACTGGGCCGGGGCGAGCCTGCGCTTTCAGGATCACGAATGGAAGGCACTGACGAACTATGGCCGGGTGGACGGGGCGAACTTGCTCGACTGGCCGATTGACGGGGCGGAAATGGCGCCCTGGTACGACAAGGCCGAAGAAAAGATGGCAGTGACCCGCACCGGGGATCGTCCGGGCCTGCCGGGCAACAACAACTACAAGGTGTTCGAAAAGGGCGCTCTGGCAGTTGGCTACAAGGAAGTCCACACCGGTCGCATGGCGATCCAGACCCGCGATGACGGCGACCGGATCCCCTGCCAGCAGACAGGGTTCTGTTTTCAGGGCTGCAAATGGGGGGCCAAATGGTCCACCGCCTATACCGAAATCCCGGCAGGTGAGGCGACGGGAAATCTCGAGGTGCGCGAACGGGCGCATGTCGCGAAAATCCTGCATGATGACGCGGGAAAGGTGACGGCGGTCGTCTATTTCGACAAGGACGGCAAGGAACAGACGCAAAAGGCGCGCATCGTCTGCGTGGCGGGCAACACCATCGAAAGCCCCCGCCTTCTGTTGAATTCGGCGTCCGAGATGTTCCCGGACGGTCTGGCGAACTCGTCGGGTCAGGTCGGTCGCAACTACATGCGCCATGTCACGGGGTCGGTCTATGCGGTCTTTGACAAGCCCGTAAGGATGTGGCGCGGCACGACCATGGCGGGCGTCATGCAGGACGAAGCCGGGCACAAACCTGACCGGGGTTTCGTCGGCGGGTACGAACTGGAAACGCTGTCCCTCGGCTTGCCCTTCATGGCCGCCTTCCTTGATCCCGGCAACTGGGGGCGCGAATTCACGACGGCCATCGACAGCTATGAAAACATGGCCGGTATGTGGATCGTCGGCGAAGACATGCCGCAGGAAACCAACCGGGTGACAGTGAACAAGGATATCCTTGATCAGTTCGGCCTGCCATCGCCCAACGTAAACTTCAGCGACCACCCGAACGACCGGGCAATGCGTGACCATGCCTATGAACGCGGTATGGCGATGTACAAGGCGGTGGGCGCAACCCGCGTCTTCCCGACACCGCCCTATCCATCCACACACAATCTGGGCACCAACCGCATGTCGGAAAATCCGCGTGACGGGGTGGTGAACAAGTGGGGCCAGACGCATGACATCGCGAACCTGTTCGTGTCGGACGGCAGCCAGTTCACTACCGGGGCGGCGGAAAACCCGACGCTGACGATTGTGGCGCTGGCGATCCGTCAGGCGGATCACATTGCCGCGGAAATGGCGGCAGGAACGATCTGATCTGACACCGCAAGAACTGAACAGGGCGCGGGAATTTCCCGCGCCCTTTTTACATTCTGATGCCTGCGAACCGAATTTGCCAGTCGGCGCGTTCTTCGTCCGTGATCTTGCGGAACAGATTTTCAGGCACGTCAAAGGCGTGACCCGCCGGCAGCAGACCCAAGGCCCCCGCCACATCCCCCGGCCAGGACCAATCATCACAATGCAGCCCCGCCATCATCGCCGCCGCCGCATCCGGAATGAACGGCCGCGACAGAACCGCATAAAGCCGGATCAGGTTGAAGGCCAACCGGATCATCGCTGCCGCCGCGTCCGGGTTGGTTTTCACCACGGTCCACGGCGCTGCCGCCTGCAGATATTCGTTCCCCGCCACCCAGATCGCCCGCAACTCTGTCGCCGCCTTGCGAACCTCCATCGCCTCCATCAGCGATTCATACGTCCGCACCCGCGCCTCAAGATCGGCGACAAGGGTGGCTTCCCGATCCCCCGTTACCCCCCCCGCCGGAATCGTTTCGCCAAACTTCGACCGCGCGAATTTTGTCACCCGGCTGACAAGGTTCCCCAGCACATCCGCCAGATCCTTGTTCACCGATCCCTGAAAATTTTCCCACGTAAACTCCGCGTCACTGCTTTCGGGCGCGTGGCTCAACAGCCACCAGCGCCAGTAATCCGCAGGCAGGATCGACAGCGCCTGATCCATGAAAATCCCGCGCCCCTGCGACGTCGAAAACTGCCCGCCGTCATAATTCAGGTAATTGAACGACTTGATGTAATCGACCAGCTTCCACGGCTCGCGTGATCCCATGATCGTCGCCGGGAAAGACAGCGTGTGGAACGGCACGTTGTCCTTGCCCATGAACTGCACATACCGCACGTCCGCAGCCCCCTTGTCGGTCCGCCACCAGCGCTGCCATGCCGCATCCGGCAGGCCCTGCGCATCCGCCCATTCCGCCGTCGCCGCGATGTATTCGATGGGCGCATCGAACCACACATAGAAAACCTTGCCCTCCATTCCCGGCCAGGGCTGATCCCCCCGCATGACGGGCACCCCCCAGAACAGATCGCGCGTGATCCCGCGGTCCTGCAAACCGTCCCCGTCGTTCAGCCACTTTTTCGCGATGCTGGTGGTCAGCAGCGGCCAGTCGGTCTTGCTGTCGATCCAGGCCGCAATATCCCCGCGCAGGGCACGCTGGCGCAGGAACAGATGCTTGGTTTTC